>JAZFQW010000508.1:0-2002 GCA_036445335.1 Alphaproteobacteria bacterium
CATGTCGATCAAGGTGACGCCCAGGTCGATCTCGTCCTCGACCAGGGCGGCAAGCCCGGAAGCGTAGGGTGCTACGACCAGGCCCTCGACGTCGAGATGGCAGCGGCGCACGCAGGTGGTGACGTTGCGCATGGCCCCGGCGGCGGCGGATACCACGTGCATGTTGACGCCCAGGCGCTCGCAATGCATGCCGCGCGGATCCCGGATGCCGCGGCTGCCGTCGATGGTGAAACCGATCGGGATGGCATGAATGACCTCGCGCCCGCGCGGCACCTGGACCTGGCGGCCCTGCCTCAGGACCCGGCCGATTTCGCTGTCGCCGATCTCGTGACCGGAGACCGAGACATCGAAGCCGATGGTGCGTGACGTCGGTTGACCGCTGGACGCGTTCACCAGCACTTGGCGCACCGTCACCCCGGCCATCTGCTCGGCGGCGTTGACGGCGGCGCGGATCGACGCCTCCGCCCGGTCCATGTCGACGACGCCACCGTTGCGCACGCCGTTGGCGACCTGATGGCCGATACCGACGATACGCGGCAGATTCGATTCGTCGCTACGGGCGATGAAGCAGCAGACCTTGGTGGTGCCCACGTCAAGCGCCGCGACCGCGCCGGATCGCAAAATTGCCAGTCCTTTCTTCACGGCATTTTTTCCATTCGATCAGGCATCGTTCGGTGCCGGCGTAGGACGCGGTTCGGTGCCGGGCCGCAGACGGCTTTGCTCCTCGCCCCGCGGCGACAGCTTTACGATCAGACGGTCCGGCTGGCGCAGGTCGATGGCCACCAGGTCGCGCTCGAGGATCTTGTGCTCGGATTGCAGCCGCGCCAGACGGCTCCAGGCGGCGCCCGCGTCCACCGCCGGCAATCGCACATCGACACGGTTGTCGAACCGCAGGTTCCAGCGCCGGCCGCTGACCAGCACCGCGACCACCACCCGCGCCCGCAGCGCCGGCTGGCTATCCAGCATCTCGATGAGCCGTGGCGCCTTGGCGGCGGCGCCGGCGCCGACCACGTGCAGCAGGTCCTCGAAGCGCCGCGGATCGGCGCCGGGAATCGGCTGTCCGTCGCGACCGACGACGGTGAAGCGGCCATGGTTCTGCCACACCGCGAACGGCCGGCGCTCGGTGATCCGAACCAGCACCGTGCCGGGCCAGCGGCGTTCGACCACCGCCGCGCGCACCCATCCCAGCGCCTCGACCCGGCGCTTGGCGGCGCCGGGGTCGAACCGCAGCAGGGGCGTCTCCAGGCGGACGTCGAGGGCGGCGAGGATCTTCTCGCGCCGGGTTTCGACGCGCCCCTCGACCAGCACGCTGCGCACCTTGAGGCCGAGCTGGCCGGTGGCTCCGATCAGGCTTCGGCCGACCAGGTCGAGCGCGGTGCCGGCGGCGCCGGAGCGCCACAACCAGACCGGCGCCGCGATTGCCAATACGCCGGCCAGGCCGATGAACGCCAGGCGCCTGGCGAACCTGCCCCACGTCGGCGTCGCCTTGCGGCGCGATCGGGTCAGGCGTCGCATGCCGCGTTCTCCACCATCCAGATGACCAGATCCTCGAACGAGATGCCGGCGTAGCGCGCCTGTTCCGGCACCAGCGACAAGGGCGTCATGCCGGGTTGGGTATTGACCTCGAGCATGTACAAGGTCGCCGAGCCGCCGCCGGTGTCGTCGTAGCGGAAGTCGGCGCGGCTCACCCCGCGGCAGCCAAGGGCGCGATGCGCGCGAAGCGAATGGTCGAGCGCCTGTTGGTAGTCGTCCCGCGGCAACGGCGCCGGTAAGAGATGCGTGGTCATGTCCGCGGTATACTTGGCCCGGTAGTCGTAGAAGCCCTGCTTCGGACTGAGCTCGGTGACCGCCAGCGGGCGGTCGCCCATGACCGCCACGGTGAGCTCGCGGCCCGGTACGTAGCGTTCCACCAGCACCTGCTCGCCATAGCACCACGCGTCGGCTTGCAACGGCGGCTGGTTGTCGCCGGGCCGCAGGATGGACACCCCGACGCTCGATCCCT
>JAZFQW010000509.1:0-2194 GCA_036445335.1 Alphaproteobacteria bacterium
GGGAGACCACCAGTAAGTTGTTGCTCCCGCTGTGGCTGATCTCGAGGCTGGCCGCCGCCGGTCCGGCGGCGCTCGGCGTGAAGCTCACCGTCACCGTGGTCGACTGCCCCGGCGCCAGCGTGACGCCCGCCGCGTCGTCGAAGTCATCGGAGAAGTCCGCCGCGTCCGGACCGGAGATGACCGTGGTTTGAACGACGATGTCAGGGGCGCCGGCCCCGCCTCCGTGGGTCAGCACGATCGGCTGTGAGGCAGTTGTGCCGACCTGGATGTCGCCGAAGTCCAGGTTCGTCGTCGAGCTGAGGAGCTCGTCTATGACGTTGACGATCTCGAAACCCGGATTGAAGGTCTCGTTTACGACCGACTGCGAATTGCCTGCCGCGACGCCACCGCCGAGAACGTAGACGCGCCCGGCGTGCAGCAGGGGAAAGATGCCGTGGCGCGCCGTGGGCATGGCTGTTCCGTTGCGCCAGGTATCGGCCACCGGATCGTAGATGTCGACTCGATCGTAGACCCGATCAGCCGTCGCGCCGGCGCCATTCAAGGTTTCACCGCCCAGGACGTAGAACTCGCCGTTGAAGAACACGGCCTTGCCAGTGCCGCCGCGCGCCTGTGGGAGCGGAGCGAGAGTCGAACCCGGCTCGGCGCTCGAATCCCAGAGGCCGGTGGCCGGATCGAAAATTTGCACAACGTCGAAGCCGTTACCCACGGTATTGCCCCCGCTTCGGCCGCCGAAGATATAGAGCCGCGCGCCATCCGTTCCCGCGGCGGCGTGGTTCACGCCCAGCGGCATGGGAGCGAGGCTCGACCAAATGTCCGCCACCGGGTCGTAGACAGCGGTCTGGTCGGTCGTGGAACTTCCGACGATGCCGCCCACCAGGTAAATCTTTCCGCCGATCACGGCCGAGGCACTGGATCCGGCGGCGAAGGGCGCCGGACTGCCGACCCGCCAGAGGTCGGCGACGGGATCGTAGACCTGCACCGCCCCTTCGCTCGAGGCCCCGAGGCCGCCGAGCAGATAGAGCTCGCCACCCAGCACCTCCGCCGCGTGATGGTGACCGGCGAAGGGCCGCGTGACATTGGCCGTGGCCGAGCCCCAGATGCCCGTGGACAGATCGAACGCGAGGGTAACCGGGTCGCCTTCGCCAACGAGATAGATTTTGCCGTCGATAACGCCCCCCGCGACTTCGCCGAGCGGGACCGACAGAAGCGCCGGCCTATCCCATTTATCGGCCAGCACGCCGAACCAGGTCGTGGTCTCGATCGCCCCCCCGAGACCGCCGTTCACGACCATCTGGTCGCCGATAATCCCGGACACGGGCGACTGCCGCGCTGCCGGCAGATCGGGCAGGGCGACCCAGGTATCGCTGGCCGGGTCGTACTCCACCACATCGGCCGTAATGCCGTTGTTAATGACGCCGCCGGTGACCACGATCCGGCCGTTCATGACGAAGCCGGAGGCGGTGATGTGCCCTAACGGCTTCGGCAGGTCGGCGACCTGGGTCCAGGTATCGCTCGCGGGGTCGTAGGCGTGCGTCGAAGCCTGATTGCCGCTGAACTCGTTGGTGCCGGCTTGACCGCCGATCGCGTAGGCCAAGCCGCCGACCGCCGCCGCGCCCATGTGGTTCCGCGGGTTCGGCAGGGACGCCGCGGCCGTCCAGGCGAAGTCGTCGTCGAAGGGGCTGTCGCTCGGGCCGAGGCCCAGGACCCAGTGGTCGCCGAAATCGGTCAGCACGTCGACTCCGGCGGTGCGGGTCGCGCCGCTGAAGTAGTGCAGTTCGCGGCCGAGGCGTACGAGCCCGCCGCCGCCTCGGTCGGCCGGAAGAGATGGTCCCGGCATCCAGAAATCGGTCGCCGTGTCATACACCCAGACGTGGTCGGTGCTGCCGCCTGGGTTGTCGCCGACGAAGCCGCCGGCCAGATAGACGGTCGGCCCGTCCGCGGCCTGCCCCGCGTGGGTCAGGGGCTCGGGCATGTCGCTGAGCGGTGACCAGAGGTCCGCCGCCGGATCGTAGACATGCGCTTGGCTGGTCGCGGTGATAGCGTTGCTGAAGAACCCGCCAAAGACATAGAGCAGGCCGTTCACCGCGAGGCCTTGCGCCTCGTAGCGCGGTAGTGGCGCCGCGGCGCCGTTCTTCCAGGCGAAAAGGGGCTCGTCTATGCCGCCGGTTCCGGTTAGGGAGACCACCAGTAAGTT
>JAZFQW010000510.1:0-6851 GCA_036445335.1 Alphaproteobacteria bacterium
GCCGTCGGGGTACTGCGCCTTGCCCTTTCCCGACTCGCGGATGGCCGCCAGGGTGCCGGTCAGGTCGCGACGGTGCCACAGATGGTCGCGGACGGTGAAAGCGCTCCAGAACAGGCTCCACAGCTCGGTCCGGACGGCGCGCACCGGCTTTCCGGTGGATCCGGATGTGAAGATCTCGCTCAGCCCGCCGTGGCTTGGCGGCACCTGACCGCTGACCAGGGCGTCGCCCGCCGCCTGCACCTCGTCGCGCCGCAGCAGCGGCAGGCGCGCCCAGTCCTCGGGCAGCGGCGCGCCGTCCTTGGCGAAGTCCACGCCGGCCAGCCGGTCGCGGTAGAACGGCACCGTCGCAAGGGCGTGCGTCAGCAGCCGCCCGAGCTGCTGCATCTGCCGGCGGTGCAACTCGTCGACCGGCCACCACTGGCTCTGTTCTAGCTGGAACAGGATGGCCAGCATCGCGGTGGCGCGCTGGCCGGGAACCGCGGGCCAGCCGATCCCGTCGATGGCGGACTCGAACGGCAGGGTGGTGTGCATGACGCAGACTACCGCACCGTGCGGCCGCGCGGTGGGTCCAGGGTGAATTGGCCGAACGAATCGCCGGTCGATCTGCCGGCGAATTTGGCTGGGGCGGCAGGGATCGAACCTGCGAATGGCGGTACCAAAAACCGCTGCCTTACCACTTGGCTACGCCCCAACGGTTCGGGCGCCGCACCATAGCCAGAGTCGCCCGGCATCGCAACCGGCGGTGCTGCTGCATCGCGCGGTGGCGAACCCAGTTGCCGTCTCAGTTCGGCCATAATACAAGGTAATAAAATGACAGATGGTGAACCGGGAACCGTGCCGGTGCACAGAGGATAGGTATGACCGGGAATAAGCCGGACGATCACGATAAACTGGACGACGACTCCAACGAGACGGATAGCGAGGTCACGGCGGCGGAATTCGCCACCGCGCTGCAGCTGATCGCCGGCCGGTTGGAGCAGGGGGATCAGCGCCGGCCCGATCGAGGGGCCGAAGGCGAACCCGACGAGACCGTCAGCGTGCCGCCGCGATCGACCACCGAGACGGCGGCGGCGCCGGCCGTGGAGATCCTACCGCTGCCCGATCTCGACGTCGAATCGGCGCCGTTGGCAGACCTCGTCGGCGAGCCGGAGCCGGGACCGCAATCCGAGCCGGACCACGCGTCGGCACCGCTGGCCGAGCCCACCCACGAATTGGAGCCGCGCGCCGACCCTGGCCTGGAGCCGGCGCAGCTGGCCGATCTGGTCCCGGACCCGGCGCCTGATGATGCCGCCTCCCGTGACGACGATGACGACATTTGGATGGACCCCTGGTCGGGCCAGGAGCCCGCCGCGCCGAAGCGACAGGAGCGCCGCACCGGGCTGCCAGACGATGGGCCGGCATTCGACGTGCCGGAAGCCGCGGCCGAGGGCGATCCGCCGCCGACCGCCGCACGGGATTCGACCATCGACGAGGCGTCGCGCCGAGCGCCAGCGGATCCGCACGAGCCGCTAATGTCGTTCGGCCGGGATCACGCGCCGAACGCAGCCGATCTTCCCACATTCGACCCGCCGTTGGAGGTCCCACCCCTCTCCGACTTTCCGGAACCGTCTGCGGAAGACACCGCCACCGACCAGCCCGCCAGTCGACCGACCGAGGAGGACCAACCGCCGACGTCGCGACCGGATGCGGCCGACCTGATCGACCGGGCGTCGATGGATCAGCCTTTGCCGGCGCCATCGGCGACCGTCGGCCCGGTGTTCCGATCCGACGCGCGTGGCGCCGCTCCGCGGACCCCGCCGACCGACCCGACGGGCATGCCGCTCGACGAGCGTTTTCCAGCGGAAGCGGAATTTCGATCGACCCTGGACGCCGGCCCAAGACCCGACCGAGCCCCCGATGCCGGGCCACCGGAGCGCGGCACGGGCGATACGCCGACCGGCGACCGTTTGGCCGACCTCACAACGGCGGACGCGGACCTGGGCCCGGAGCCGCCGACGGCGGATCGGCACGACGACCTTCGGCGCGACCCGACCGCGTCCGAAGGCGACTCGCACGGCAACCCGGCCGGCCCCTTCGCCTCCAAAGGCACCGCCGGCCCCGTCGACGACCATCATGACGAGCCACCGACCACGGAGGATCCGGCGCCGGCCGTCGACCGGCTGACCGGGGACGACGATCGGAGCACGGACCGGGCCGTACCGGCGGCAGACCGCCCGACCGGCGATGACGGGTGGTCGACCGAACCCACAGCGCCGCCAGCCGACCGCCTGGCCGGCGACGACTGGCCGGCCGAAGACCCGGCGCCTCCCGCAGACGACCTGACCGCCGACCGCCTGACCGCCGACCGCGAGGCGATCGCGGATCGCGTGGCGACGGCGGCGCGCGCCGAATCGGTCGTCGATCGCGTGACCGACGATGACCAGGACCACGACGTCGCCCTGGACCTCGACCGCATCCTGCCGCCCATGGCCGACGGCCGCGTCGACGTCAAGGCGGTGCAGACCGGCCGCCGCAAGGGCGATGGCCGGGCAGGCGCGACGGCGTTCTGGTTGCTGATCGCCATGGTCCTGGGTGCATCGGGCTACTGGGCCTTCCGCGACCGGGCACAGTTCGGCGCCGTGCGCGACTGGGCGATGGCCATTGCCCAGCGTGCTCCGGCGGAGACGTCCGACACCGCCGGGCCGGCGCCGACGCAACCGCCGCCCGCCGTGACGGAGGCGGCGGATGTCGCGGAGTCCGCCACCCCCGACGGTGCGACCCTGCCGCCGGCCGGCGAGACCGGCGGTGCGGCCGACAGCACACCCCCGACGCAAGAGCGGCGGGCCGAGGTGACGGTCGCCTTGGGCAGTCCGACGGAGACGGTGGCCGACCCCGTCGCCACCGGTCGACAGCCGGCGCCGGAGGGCCGCGCCGGCGGACTGGCCGACTTGGCCGACGTCGCCACCATCGACCTGGGCGAGCCGGCCGAAACGTCGACAACCGACCTCGCGGTGGTCGCGCCGCCGCCGTCGGCGGACGACGCGGTCCGGCCGGTCGAGCCCCCGGTCGACCCCGGTGGGTCCGAGCTCGCCGCACGGCAGCTGGATGACCTCCCCGACGATGTCCGCGACGTGGCCCGCAGGGCGGCCGACGGCGACTCCGCGGCGCAACACGAGCTGGCCAACCTCTACGCCGTCGGCGACCGGATACCGCAGGATCTCCAGCAGGCGGGATTCTGGTACGACCGCGCCGCCGACGCCGGCATCGTCAACGCGCGCTACAATCTCGGCGTCCTGACCCTGCGCGGAAACGGTGTCCCGCAGGATGATGAGCGGGCCTTCCGGATGTTCCTCGAGGCCGCCGAGGCCGGCCATCCCGACGCCCAGAATGCGGTCGGTCTGGCCTACGCGACGGGCACCGGCGTCGAGGCCGATGCCCTGCAGGCGGCGAGCTGGTTTCAGGCGGCGACCGCCAACGGGTACCCGAGGGGGGCCTATCATCTCGGCACGCTGTTCGAGTACGGGCTGGACGGCGCCCCGGATATGGCGGCGGCGGCCGGCTGGTACCGCATAGCCGCCGACGCCGGCGACGAACGGGCGCGGGCGGCGCTGGAGCGGGTGACCGCCGCAGCATCCCCGCCGCCGGCCGCGCCGCTGCCGCAACCCGCCGAGCCCACAGTCCCGGTTCCCGCCGCCACACCGGAGCCGGTACCGCCCACTCCGACGCAGCCGCTGGCTCAACCCAGCCAGATGGTCATGGACATCCAGCAGGCGCTCAACCGGCTTGGCTACGATGCCGGCCCGGTCGACGGCTTCATGGGCGGCAAGACGCGGTCGGCCATCAGGGAGTTCCAGCAGGCCCGCAACATGTTCGCCACCGGCGAGCCTAGCCGCGGTCTCCTGGCAGTGATCAGCCTCGAGGCCGACGACTGATGCCGCCACCCGCGGCAATCCTGTACCGTCAGACCAGCCGGCCGGAACGGACCCACCAGCCCGGCCGGGCGGTGTGCAATCCTGCGGCGGCCTGCGCCGCCTCGTGGTCGCGCCGAAACAGGCCGAAGCAGGTCGCGCCGCTGCCCGACATCCGGGCCAACAGGCAACCCGGTGCTCCGGCCAGCTCGGCCAGGACCGTACCGATCTCGGGAACCAGGGCGCGCGCCGGCACGGTCAGGTCGTTGCGGCGCTCGGCCAGCAGCGCCGCCAGCTCGACCGCGTCGCGGGGCGCGACAGCCAGTCGACCGGCCGCCGAATATCCGCCGCGATAGGACGCGAACACGTCGGGTGTTGCCAGGGTCGCGCCAGGATTGACCAGCACCAACGGCGTGCCGGCGACCGACGGCGCCGGCTCAAGCCGGTCGCCGATGCCGCCGACATGCGCCGACCGTCCGGCCAGGCACACCGGCACATCGGCCCCCAGTTCGCCGGCGACTCGCGCCACGACCGCGTCGTCGGCGCCCCACAACTCGGCAAGCGCCCGCAGCACGGCGGCCGCGTCGGCCGAACCGCCGCCGATCCCCGCTGCCACCGGCAGCCGCTTCGTCAGGGTGACGGCGGCGGCGGCCGGCCGGCCGAGTGCCTCGGCCAGCGACAGGACGGCCTGCCACGCAAGATTCCGACCCGCGTCGCGGCCGGTCGGCACCGCGTCGGCGAACCGGCCCTCGACGACGAGGCCGGATTGTTCGGCGGGCGCGACGGTCACAGTGTCGGCGATCGACGCGAACGCGATCAGGCTGTCCAGGAGATGGTACCCGTCCGATCGCCGGCCCAGAACGTGCAAATATAAGTTCAGCTTTGCCGGCGCCGGCTCGACCACCGGCGCCGTGGCCGGGGCGCCAGCCGACGGCGCCGGGCGCGGTGTCATGCCGGCGGGCGGCAACGGTGCGCTATTGCGCCCCGGACGCGTCCTCGGCGGTCTGCGGGCCGTCGACCGGGCCGGCGTCGCTAAATCCGTTCGCCAGCTTATCCTCGATCGCCAGCGCCATCTCGTCGTCGTCCACGGTGCGCAGTGCGCGGCGCCATTGGTAGCGCGCCTCGGTCCGGCGCCCGGCCAACCAGTAGGCGTCGCCCAGATGGTCGTTGATCACCGTGTCCTCGGAGCGCAGCTCGACGGCCCGTTCCAACTCCTCGACCGCCTCTTCGATCCGTCCGGTCCGGAAATACGCCCAGCCCAGGCTGTCGACGATATAGCCGTCCTGCGGGCTGAGATCGATGGCGCGACGAATCAGTTCCTCGCCCTCGTCGAGATTCTCGCCGCGGTCGATCCAGGAATAGCCGAGATAGTTGAGCAGGTGGGCGTGGTCGGGGTTGAGGTCGATGGCCCGGATCAGGGCCTGTTCCGCCCTCTGCCACTGCTTGCCCCGTTCCAGCGCGATGCCGTGCCGATAGAGAAAACTCCAATCGGCGTCGTCCAGTTGCGGCGATCTTTCCAGCGCCGCGTCATAGGCGACGATGGCCTCGTCGTACCGCTCCTCGCCACGCAGCAGGTCGCCTAGCCTGACGAGTGGCCCGCTGCGGTCCAACCGCTCCTCCGCCATCGTGGACAGCAGTTCGATGGCCTCGTCGCGGCGCTCCAGCCGGTCGAGCGCCGTCACCACGCTCAGCCGCGCAGTCCACGAGACCGCCGAGCGCCGATCGACCGCCTGGTAAATCGCCAGCGCCTCGTCGTTCCTCCCGCGGCCGATCAGGATGTCCGCCAGCAGGACCTGGGCGAGCGGGAAATCCGGTTGCAGATAAAGCGCGAACTGGGTCTGCAACAGGGCAATGTCGGCGGCGCCCTCCTGGTTGAGAGCGGTGGCGATGTGGAACAGCACCTCGGCTATGCCGCTCTTGGGGTCGGTGATCAACGCCGACGGCGTCACGCCGGACTCGATCCGTGCGAGCAGCGGCTCGACCATCGTACTGTCGACATTTTCCTCCGCGTACTGCTGGTACAGCGACCGCGCCCGGTCGGTCTCGCCCAGTCGTTCGTAGAGCGAGCCGGCGGCCTCGACCAGGCGCAAGGTGTGGCCGAGTCCGAACGAGGCCTCGAAGGCCAGGCGCGCACCCTCCAGATCGCCGTTCATGTCGAGGATCAGCCCCCTGTGTAGGCTGGCCAGAGCGCCGAAACCATTCTCTCCGGCAAGGAGATCGAGCTCGGCCATCGCCGCCGCCTCGTCGTCCAGCGCGGCATTGACCCAGCCCAGCAGCATGGGCAGCAGAAAACTCGCGATCCCGTCGCGCTCGATCGACTCCAGGCGGTCGGCGGCCTCGTCGTACCGCCCGGCCTCGACATCGTCGAGGGCCAGCATCACGGTGGACAGCGGGTCGGCCGGAAAGTTTTCTTCCAGCCGGCCGGCAAGGTCGACCGCCGCCGCCATATCGCCGCCTATTACCGCCGACGTGAACGCCCGGTACAACAGGTCGACATTGCCGGGATCGTCGTCCAGGGCGATTGCCAGATAGCGCGACGCCGCTTCGGCATCGTTACGGTCCTGGGCGAAGTTCGCCGCCAGATAGGCCCCGGCGGCGCTGGCCGGCGCGCCCTCGGCGGCCGCCACGGCCGGTGCCACCAGCGCGGCCAGCATGGTCGCGGACAGCGCCGCGGATCGCCAGGTCGACCCAATCGGCCACCGGCGGAATGTCGAGAATGCGCGTTCGGTCATGGCGCCGTCCCTGCCTAGCAAAGGAGAATCCGTGGCGCCGGGTCAATGCTCACGCGGAATCGCCCGCACCTGTTCACAAGCTACGACTTAGGGTATCAGCCGTCGAATAAAACCCCCGTAGGCCAAAAGATTGGCCGCACTGAGGCAACGCCCGCACGTCGCCGCTAGCCCGCATCTCTCACACTGGCCACGGTCTGCGCGGCGCTGCCGCGCCGACAGGGCAGGAACGCCG
>JAZFQW010000511.1:0-2178 GCA_036445335.1 Alphaproteobacteria bacterium
CCACCGTTCCTCGGTGATCTGGCCGTTGCCATCGAATTTCCAAAGGATCGCCGATTGGCTCCCATCCGGCAGCTTCGTCGAGGTCCACTCGACAAGATTCATCACCTCACTATCACCCACGCAATACCGCAAACCCTTGATGTCAAAACCGGGCGGCAGAGCGGCGCCTATGTTGTCGAGCGCGGCGCGAAACGCGTCCCTTCCGCTCAGCACGTCGTTCTGGCCAGGCAGGACGAATACCATGTCCGTGGCGTAAAGCGCCGCCAAACCATCAAAATCGCCCTTTCCTAGATAGTCCCAGGCCTCCTTTAACGTCTGGACCATGTTGTTATTTGCGCTCATGATTCTCCTCCCGATTCTCAAGTTGCGGCCAAACGCGGAACGCGTGCAAGGTGCATTTTCAAAGAGCGCTGGATGGCAATAATCACCGCCATAGGGCTCAGCATTTAAACCAAGTCCGCTCTTTTCTGCAACAGCGGACACAGCACACCCACGCCGTGAGAGTCCGGATGTGGCTATCAGCCGAAGTCGACTGAGCAATCCGTTGCCGGTCGCAGCGCCATTCATTGTGCACGCCTTGATGCGCCGGATCGTTGCGGCGCGGGTCACCACCGACCAACCCGGTTCCGAGGAGCGTCCGGGTGTGCGCGAGGCCGATTCTTCGGTCCGCGGGGCTACGGCGACGGCGGCGCGGCGCCTTGCCCCCCGCCCAGCGCGGCGACGAACCGGGGCAGGGCGAAGGCGGCGTGGTGGACGTCGGGGGTGTAGTACGATGTCTCGATGGCGGCGGCGTCGAAGCGCTGCTTCAGGGTCGCCGCCGGGGTCTGCCGCAACGCGGCGTCGTCGGTCGCCCAGCCGAACGCCATCAGCCCGCCGATATAGGTCGGCACCGCCGCCTGGTAGCAGCCGGCGTCGGCGAAGTGCGACTGCAGGAAGGCCAGTGAGTCCCTCAGCTCCGGCGCCTGCAGGAACGGCACGCCGTTCTGCGTCGCCAGCACGCCGCCGGGCTTGAGGCAGGCCTTGCAGGCGGCATAGAACGGCGCGGTGAACAGCGCCTCGCCGGGGCCGATCGGATCGGTCGAATCGACGATGATGACGTCGTAGCGGTGCGCGCAGGCGGCGACGAACGCGGCGCCGTCGGCGATCACCAGGTCGGTGCGCGAGTCGTCGAAGGCGTCGCCGCAGATCGACCGCAGATAGCGCTGGCTGAACTCGACGACGCCGGCGTCGATCTCGACCATCGTGACCGTCTCCACCGCGCGGTGCTTCAGCGCCTCTTCCAGCGAGCCGCCGTCGCCGCCGCCGATGATCAGCACGTCGCGTGCCCGGCCGTGGCCGAGGATGGGCACGTGGACCAGCATCTCGTGGTAGACGAACTCGTCCCGCTCGGTGGTCTGGACGACGCCGTCCAGCGCCAGCACACGGCCGAATGTGGCGTTCTCGAACAGCACCAGGCGCTGGTGGGCGGTCCGGCTCTCGTACAGCACCCGGTCGATCCGCAGTTTCAGGCGCAGCCCGTCGTGCAGCGTCTCCTCGAACCAGTCGGTCACAGCCGGCGGCCCCTGAGATGCTCGGCCACCACCGTCCGGTCGGGGGTGAACGCCCGCCGCAACACCGGGATCGTCTTGTGCGGCTGGGCGTCGCCGCACATGAACACGTCCAGCGCGGCGTAGCGGCGCTCCGGCCACGAATGGATGCTGATGTGCGATTCCGCCAGGACGGCCACCCCGGAGATGCCGTTGTTCGGGTTGAAATGGTGCAGGTGGATGTGCAGCAGAGTTGCCCCGGCGGCCTCGACGCAGGCTTCCAGCGTCGCCTTGACGTGGTCCAGCTCGTCGATCCGGTCGGCGCCGTAGAGGTCGACGATCAGATGGATGCCGGCATAGCGCACGCCGTGGCGCTCGATATAGAAGTCCCTGCACTCGTCGCCGGCCGGCGGGCGGGCGGGTGCGAACGTCGAGTCCTCCGTTTGGGCGTTGCTTGAACCCCGGTCCAAGTCTTTCCCCAATTGGAGGAGTGGGCGGGCATGAGACATGCGCTTCCTCCCCAATCAGCAGACGACCTGGTCGACGCCAGGAACCGGCGCATATGCAGGCTGGCCCACCGCATTGCAAGGGAAATCGACAATCTTGACGATGATTTCTGCGGCCGACCCGAGCGGCGGCCGATCGCGCCGAC
>JAZFQW010000512.1:0-11957 GCA_036445335.1 Alphaproteobacteria bacterium
ACGGGGCGGCGCAAAAGTGTACCATCTTGGCGCCGATCTTGACGAGGATCGCGAAGCGTCGTCAGCAGCGCATACGTTGGGAACTTCCGCTGTTGGCTAGGAAGCGACATGGACAACCGATCGCCAGGGCTTCCGGTCTTGAACGGAATTCAAACATTCACACGCTAATCCCAACCCGTCGCCAGTTCATGAGTGCATGACCAAGACCGATCCCCGGGATTTCCATGACCGATCCGGCCGGGTGTTCCATTACTCCGCCGCGGCGGCCTTCGAGTCATCGGCCTCGCTTTGTTTGGCGACGGCGGTGGGCCAGCGCTCGGCGGTGGCTCGCGTCGGACGGTCGCGCTCGATGATGCCCATGAACACCGTCATCAGCGGCGGAATGATCAGCAGCGTCAGCACCGCCGACAGCATCAGGCCGCCGACCACCACCGAGCCCAGGCCGCGATACAGCTCGGACCCCGCACCGGGGAACAACACCAGCGGCAGCATCCCGAACACCCTGGTGAGCGTCGACATGAAGATCGGCCGCACCCGGTTCTTGGTCGCCTCGACGATGGCGGCCTCCGGCGACAAGCCGTCGGTGCGGTGGTGATATAGGCTCTGGTGGACCAGCAGGATTGCGTTGTTCACCACGATGCCGATCAGGATGACGAAGCCCAGCAGCGTCAGCATGTCGAGCGGCTGCAGCACGAACAGGTTCAACACCGCCAGGCCGCCGACCCCGCCGGCCGCCGCCACCGGCACCGCGATCATGATGATCAGTGGATAGAAGAAGCTCTCGAACAGCACCGCCATCACCAGATAGACGATGACCAGCGCCATCAGCAGCTCCAGCACCATGGCGTTCCAGGTCTTTTCCAGCTGGTCGGCGGTGCCCGACAGGGTGAGCCGCACGCCGGCCGGCACGCCTTCGGCCTCCAGCGGCGCGATGACCTGTTCGTTGACGATTGCGATGGCGGTCTCCAGCGGGATCGCCTCGGCCGGGATGAGGTTCAGGGTGACCGTGCGCACCCGGTCGCGGTGGCGGACCTCGGTCGGCCCCGACGTGACCTCGACGTCGGCCAGGGCCGCCACCGGCACGATGCTGCCGTCGGCGGTCACCACCGGGATCGACTCGATGCCCTGGGTCTGCTCGATCAGCGCGTCGGGCCCGCGCAGGGTCAGGTCGATCCGCTTTCCGTCGACGGTGATCTCGGCGACCCGCAGCCCGTCGTTGAACGCGTCGACGGTGGCGCCCAGCTCGGCAGCGCTGACGCCGTTGTCGGCCAGCCGCAGCGGGTCGGGCACGATGCGCACCTCCGGCGCCCCCAGCTCCAGCCCGGGGATCGGCCGAAACCGGTTGCCCTCGCTGCCCGGCAGCGCCTGGGTCAGCCGACTGGTCGCGCGCAGCGCCACGCCCAGGATGGTCTCCAGGTCGCCGCCCGAGATATCGAGCTCGATCGAGCGCGACCCGCCGACGCTGCGGCCGAACAGCGATGCCTGGTTCATGAACCCGAATGTGCCCGGCTCGCGGAAGATCGGTTCGCTCAGCACCGGGATCAGCTCGCCGGCGCGGCTGTCCTCGACCGCGGTGGCGCCGATGATGCTGTTGGCCCGAAACGATACGAAAAAGAAGAACTCGATCTTCGGTGGCGCGCCAGGCTCCGCTTCGGGGCCGGTTTCGCTGGCCCACATCGGCCGCACCGCATTCTCCAAGTTCTCCGCGATCTGGGTGCTGGTCGCCAGGTTGTAGCCCGGCGGCGGAATGACGAAACCGAAGATGAAGTTGCGGTTGCCGTTGGGCAGATATTCCAGGTCCTGGCGGAACAGGTAGGTCGCGCCGATGGCCACGGTCGCCACCAGGAACACCACGCCAAGCGCCAGCGCCTTGCTGCGGACGATCAGGTGGGTAAACCCCAGCACGCCGCGCAGGAAGGCGCCGGCCAGGTCGTCGACCACTGGGATGCGCAGCCGGCTGGCCGAGGTGCCGACCCGCGGGCCGCCCAGCAGGCGCGCCGACAGCGCCGGGATCACCGTCACCGAGACCAGCAGCGACAGCATCACCGCAACCGAGATGGCGACCGCGATGTCGCGGAACAGCTGGCCGACCTCCAGCTTCATCACCAGGATCGGGATGAACACCATCACCGTCGTCAGCGCCGACACCAGCACCGCGCCCCAGCCCTGTTGCGCGCCCTGCAACGCGGCGCGCCCGGCCGGCATGCCGTCCTGACGCAACCGGAAGATGTTCTCCAGCACCACGATCGCGGCGTCGACTACCATGCCGACGGCGAACGCGATGCCGGCCAGCGAGATGACGTTGATCGACCGGCCGAGCGCCGCCATGGCCACGAACGAGCCGACCACCGAGACCGGGATCGCCAGCGAGACCACCAGGGTCGCCCGGCCCGAACGCAGGAACAGCAGCAGCGTCAACGCCGCCAACGCGCCGCCGATCAGGATGTTGGACTGCACCAGGTCGATCGCCGAATTGACGTACTCGGTTTCATCGTAGAGCTGGCGCAAGATCAGCCCCTGGGCGGGCACCGCGGATGCGTTCAACTCGTCGACCGCGGCGTGGATGCCCGCCATCACCTCGATTACGTTGGCGCCGGTCTCGCGCTGGGCGTTGATCGCGATCGCCGGCTGGCCCAGGAAGCGGATGCGGGCGTCGGGGTCCTTGTAGTCGAACACCACCTCGGCGACGTCGCCGACGGTGACCCGGCCGACCGCGCCGCTGGCCTCGTCAGTCAGGCTGCGCACCAGCACGTTGCGGACCTGGTCCAGCCGGGTGAAGGCGCCGTCGGTGCGCACAACGTACCGCCGCTTGCCCTCTTCGACCGCGCCGGCCGACACCGACACATTGGCGGCGCGCAGCGCGCCGACCAGTTCAGACACGGTCAACCGGTAGCGGGCCAGGCGGGCGGGGTGGACGACGACCTGCATCTCCCGCTCGCTGCCGCCGAACGCGCCGGAGCCGGCGACCCCCGGCACCCGTTCCAGCCGCTCCTTGATCACGTCGTCGGCGAACTCACCGAAGGTGTGGATCGGCGCCTCGTTGCCCGGCGCGCGGACCAGCGAGAACCACGCGATCGCCCCATCGTTGGTGTCGGCGGTGCTGATGGTCGGCTCGTCGGCCTCATCGGGATAGCCGCTGACCCGGTCGAGCCGGTTGGCGGTCAACAGCAGCGCCCGGTCCATGTTGGTGTCGATGTTGAAGGTGAGGGTGATGCGTCCGCGGCCGTTGGCCGAGCTGGACACCGTCTCTTCCACCCCCTCTAGGCCCTTCAGCGCCTCTTCCTGGCGGTTGACGATCTCGCGCTCGACCTCGGCCGGCGCGGCGCCGGGCCAGCTGGTGGAGACCACGATGATCGGCCGGTTGATGTCGGGAGTGAGCTGGATCGGTATGATCTGCAGCGAGACATAGCCGAACATGACCACCATCAGCACGACGGCCATCACGGCGATGGGGCGCTCGATCGCGATCCGGATAAGATTCATCGCCGGCGCCCGTCAGCTGCTGCCGTCGTGGCGCACCGGCTGGCCCGGACGCAGCCGTTCGTTGCCGCGCACGACGACCAATTCGCCCGGCGTCAGCCCGTCCAGCACCTCGAACCGGTTGCCGACCGACTCGCCCAGTCGCACCGGGCGGAACTGCGCCAGACCGTCCACCACGGCGTAGACGACACGGCCGCCCTGGCGGTTCAGCACCGCGTCCTTGTGCACGGTCACGACCTCGCGCGGGACCCCGATCGGGATCAGCACGATGACGCTCTGGTTGCCGGCGAACTCATTCGCGGTCTCGCCGAATTCGGGGATCAGCCGGACCAGGCGGGTGCGGGTCAGGCTGTCCTCCATCGGCACGGTAGCGCGCACCGCGGCGTCGTGCCGGCTGCCGTCGTCGAGGGTGAAGGAAACGACGACGCCGTCCTGCATGCCCGAAATCCGACTGGCGGGCACCGCCGCCTCGACTTCCAGATCGGAGTCGTTGATCACCGTCACGATCGGATCGCCGACCCGCAGATATTCACCGACATGCGCCGCGCGGTTGCCGATAACGCCGGAAAACGGCGCCAGGACGCGGGCATCCTCCAGGTCGATCGCCGCCTTCTCCAAGTTGGCGTCGGCCCGCATGCGACGTGCCCGGGCGACCCCCAGCAGGCTCCGGGCGCGCCGGACCTCCTGCTCGGCCTCTTCGAACCGCGCCTGCGAGAACGCCGCGCTGTCGCGCAGGCCGGTCATGCGATCGAGCGCCTGTTGCGCCAGCGCCAGGCTGGCCTCGGCGGCAACGGCGCTGGCCGCCGCCTCGTCGCGCTCCGCCCGGCGAAACGCGACCTCCGCCTCCAACCGCGCGGCATCGAGCTCGACCAGCAGGTCGCCGCGCGCGACGCGGTCGCCGATCACGGCGTGGACGCGCGCCACCACGCCGGCGACCTGCGCCGCAATCACCGATTGGCGTGCCACGATACGCCCCACCACCGGCGCCGTCTGCGACAGTGGTTCGACGATCACGGCGTCGACCTCGACCAGCGCCGGCGGCTGGCCCTGTGCCGCCGCCGGCACGGCGCCCGCGCACGCAACCGCCGCGACGGCCAGGATCGCGATGGCCCGGGACAGAGGGTGCGGCGACGCTGCCATGTCGATCCTTCCATTCCGCCGGCGCTGACTTCGCCCGGCAAGCGTATCGCCGCCGGGCGCTTCAACCAACACCTTGTAAAGATTGGGCCGGCGCGGACGCGATCAACCTAGCGCCGCGCTTGGGGTTGCCGAGCGTTCCATGATAAACGCCAGGGTGCCGTGCGCCAATCCGGTGGCGGCCCTGACGGCGCGGTCCGCGGTGGGCCGGTGTCGGCGGTCACCGACGGACGCCACGATGAACACGATCCTGTTCGCCCATCCGGCCTGTGCCGACCACGATCCCGGGCCCGGCCATCCGGAACGCGCCGACCGGTTGCGGGCGATCCTCGGCGCGCTGGAGGGCGAGACCTTTGCGCCGCTGGACCGGCGCGAGGCGCCGTTGGCCGGGCTCGACCGGATCGCCCTGGCGCACCCGCGCGGCCATGCCGACCGGATCCTGGCGGCGGTTCCAGACCACGGCTATCGCGCCGTGGACGCCGACACGGTGCTGTCGCCGGGGTCCGGCGAGGCGGCCCTGCGCGCGGCCGGCGCGGTGTGCGCGGCGGTCGACGCGGTGGTCGCCGGCCAGGCGCGCAACGCGTTCTGCGCCGTGCGGCCGCCGGGACACCACGCCGAATCGGCCCGCGCCATGGGCTTCTGCCTGTTCAACAACGTCGCGGTGGGCGCCGCCCATGCCCGCGCCGCGCACGGCATCCGGCGGGTCGCGGTGGTCGATTTCGACGTTCACCACGGCAACGGCACCCAGGACATCTTCTGGTCGGACGACGCGCTGTTCTACGCCTCGACCCACCAGTCGCCGCTGTATCCGGGCACCGGATCCGCCGACCAGACGGGGGTGGCGCACAACATCCTGAACGTGCCGTTGCAGCCCCATGACGGTTCGCCGGAGTTCCGCCACGCCATGACCGCGACGGTGCTCCCGGCGGTCGAGGCGTTCGGCCCCGAGCTGCTGATGATATCAGCCGGCTTCGACGCCCATGCCCGCGATCCATTGGCGAACCTGGAACTGACCGACGACGATTTCGCCTGGGCTACGGCCAAGCTGGCCGCCCTGGCCGCCCGGGTCTGCGGCGGCCGGGTCGTGTCGTCGCTGGAGGGCGGCTACGATCTCAACGCGCTGGCCACCAGCTGCGCGGCCCACGTGAAGGCATTGATGGTCGCATAGCGGCCGCTTCATCTGGCGCTGCGACCGGTCGTGCTGCTACAGTCCGCGCCGCGACGAACACGGACATCCGACATGGCAGAACACACCCCGCCGCCCGACATCGCGGCGCTGAGCTTCGAGGACGCGCTGAAGGAGCTTGAGGAGATCGTCAAGAGCCTGGAGAGCGGCCAGAGCAAGCTCGACGACGCGATCGGCGCCTACGAGCGGGGATCGCGCCTGAAGACCCATTGCGAGGCTAAATTGCGTGATGCCCAGGCCAAGGTCGAGAAGATCGCCAAGGCCGCCGACGGCAAACTTGCCGCCCGCCCCGCCGAGATCGAGTGAGGGCACGGGCTTGACCGCCATTCAGGCGCTGCTGGACGAGTCCGGCGGTCTGCTCGACAAATCGCTCGACCGGCTGTTGCCCAAGCCGATGGACACCGAGGCGCCGCTGCTGGAGGCGATGCGCTATGCCACGCTGGACGGCGGCAAGCGCCTGCGGCCGGTGCTGGTGCTGTCCAGCGCGCGGCTGTTCGGCGTGTCCGAGGCGTGCGCGCTGAGGGTCGCGGCGGCGGTCGAATGCGTGCACTGCTATTCCCGCGTGCACGACGACTTGCCGGCGCTGGACAACGACCGGATGCGGCGCGGCAAGCCGACGGCCCACGTCCGGTTCGGCGAGGCCACCGCTATTCTCGCCGGCGATGCCCTGCTGACTCTGGCGTTCGAGATCCTCGCCGGTCCCGACACCCACGCCGACCCGCTGATCCGCTGCAACCTGTCGACGGCGCTGGCCAAGGCGGCCGGCGGGCGCGGCATGGTGGGCGGCCAGATGATCGAGATGCTGGCCGGACAACACGGCCTCGATCTGGGCACGGTGACGCGGTTGCAGCGCATGAAGACCGGCGAGCTGTTCGCCTTCGCGTGCGAGAGCGGCGCCATCCTCGGCCGCGCCGACAGCGCCCGGCAGCACGCCCTGCACGCCTATGCCCACGATCTCGGCCGGGCGTTCGAGATCACCGACGACCTGCTGGACGTCGACGGCCGAGTCGATGGTGCCGGCGGCGGATCGGGCCGGCCCGACGGCGGCCCGGCGACCTTCGTGTCCATCCTGGGCGCGGACCGGGCGCGCGACCAGGCGGCGATTCTGGTCGACCAGGCGATCCGCCATCTGGAGATCTTCGAGGACCGCGCCGACGATCTGCGCGCGATCGCCCGCTACGCGGTCGACCGGCGGTCGTAGAGCGGACTCGTTTTCGAGGACTGCCCCGGCGCGCCGGCGGACCATCGACGCCGCCCGCGCTGGTGGCGCCGGGCGCGACCCTGCCGACGCGTTCGCCCGCTTTGAAGCCGCCGCGCCGTGCCCCATAGTGCCGGCCATGAACGGCGGACCGATCGATCTCGACGACGCCGCGTCCCTGGCGGCGACGGACCCGCCATGGCGACCGGAGGCCTGGGCCACGCTCAGGCTCGCCGTGCCGCTGGTGTTCGCGCAGGTGGCGCAGATCGCCATCAACACCACCGACGTGGTGATGATGGGCTGGCTGGGCCCGGCGGCGCTGGCCGGTGGCGCGCTGGGCGGCAACGTGTTGTTCCCGGCGCTCCTGTTCGGCCTGGGCATCGTCAGCGCCACCGCGCCGATGGTGGCGCAGTCGTTGGGGGCGCGCCAATTCCGCGCGGTCCGGCGCACGGTGCGCCAGGGCTTCTGGATCGTCGTGGCCTATACGATCCCGGTCAGCGTCGCGCTGTGGTACGCCGGCTCGATCCTGATCGCGATGGGCCAGGCGCCGGCCAACGCGGACTTGGCCCAGGCCTATCTGCGCGCGGCGGTGTGGTCGCTGGCGCCGGGGCTGTGGATCGTCGTCCTCAGAAGCTTCGTGGCGGCGCATTCGCGGCCGCGCTCGGTGCTGGTCGTGACCTTGCTGGGGGTCGTGGTCAACGCCGTCGGCGACTACGTGCTGATGTTCGGCAAGCTGGGATTTCCGGCCCTTGGGGTGGTCGGCGCCGGGGTCAGCACCAGCATCGTCAACGCCTTCATGTTCCTCGTCCTGTTCGGCTATGTGCTGCGCGACCGGAAATTCCGCCGCTATGCCCTGCTAGCCCGGTTCTGGCGGCCCGACTGGGCGCGGTTCCGCGAGATCCTGCGGCTGGGCATGCCGATCGGCCTGGCGATCTTGGCCGAGGCCGGGATGTTTTCCGCCGCCGCCCTGCTGATGGGGCTGATAAGCACCGCCGCGCTGGCGGCGCACGCCATCGCCCTGCAGTGCGCCGGTGTCGCCTTCATGGTGCCGTTGGGCATCAGCCAGGCTGCGACGGTGCGTGTCGGCCTGGCCGCCGGCGCCGGCGACCGCAGCGGCGTCGGCCACGCCGGCTGGTCTGCGCTGGCGCTGGGCGCGGCGTTCTCGACCGTGCCGATCCTGGCGTTCTGGTTGCTGCCGGAGCCGCTGGTCGACGTATTCCTGGACCTCGCCCTGCCCGCCACCCGTCCGGTCGCCGAACTGGCGGCGGCGATGCTGGGGGTCGCCGCGCTGTTCCAACTGGTCGACGGCGCCCAGGTGATCGCCGCCGGGGTGTTGCGCGGCCTGAAGGACACCAAGGTGCCGATGGTGATCGCCGCCTTCGGATACTGGGGCGTCGGCTTCCCCGGCAGCGTGGCGCTGGGCTTCGGGCTGGGGCTCGGCGGCGTCGGCGTGTGGCTGGGTTTGGCGCTGGGGCTGGCGGCGTCGGCGTTGATGCTGATCCACCGCTTCCATCGCCGCGACCGGCTGGGCGTCGCCGTCGTGCCGGCGGGGCCGTGAGCCCGGCCGGCAAGGCGCGGGCGGACCTGCTGCTGGTCGAGCGCGGTCTGGCCGACAGCCGCGCCAAGGCGCGGGCGCTGATCATGGCGGGGCTGGCCTATGCCGGGACCCGGCGCATCGACAAGGCGGGGGAGATTCTGCCGGCGGATGCCGAGATCGTAGTAAAGGGCCGCGACCATCCCTGGGTCAGTCGCGGCGGGGTGAAGCTGGCGAAGGGGCTGGACGCGTTCGCCATCGACCCGGCCGGCTTGATCGGTCTCGACATCGGCGCGTCGACCGGCGGGTTCACCGACGTGCTGCTGAGCCGCGGCGCGGCCAGGGTCTACGCGGTCGATGTCGGCCACGGCCAGCTTGCCTGGACTCTGCGCCAGGACAGCCGCGTCGTCGTGCTGGAACGGACCAACGCCCGCCACCTGACCGCAGCGCAAGTGCCCGACCCGCCCGACATCGTCGTCTGCGACGCCAGCTTCATCAGCCTGACCACGGTGCTGCCCGTGGCCATGGCGCTGGCCGCCCCGGGGGCGCGGCTGGTGGCGCTGATCAAGCCGCAGTTCGAGGTCGGCAAGGGCAGGGTCGGCAAGGGCGGCGTGGTGCGCGATCCGGCGCTGCACCGCGTCGTGTGCGACGGCATCCGCGACTGGCTGTCCGCCACGCCGGGCTGGCGCGTGCTCGGCCTCACCGAAAGCCCGATCCGCCGGCCGGACGGCAATGTCGAGTTCCTGATCGCCGCCGAGCGCGACGGCCGCCCGCACGGGTACGGGTGAGTCATCCGCCGACGCCGTGCGCGTTGGCGGCGGGGTCCAGCCGGCCGAATCTAAGGGGCCACCCGCGGTCGGCGATATGGTCTTAGGGTTCGAAGGGAGCGTGCGGTGCCGACCAGTGACCGCACCATCGCCGACGTGCGCGTGCGCGCGGTCGACGTGCCGCTCGCGGACCCGGTCAAGACGCCAGCGCAGACATACTCTCCGCGCCCCTTGCGCCGACCGTGGCCGCTGCGAGAGACGCGGATCGCGAGCACGGCGGTTTACTGCAGCGTGATCTCCGGCATGCGCAGCAGCTGTTCGCCGGGCGGCGTCAGCAGCGGTTCGAGATGGCGCAGGTAGGGATCGAGCCGGGCGAGCGCGGCGTCGGCGCGGGCGCCGCCGCGCAGCCCGCCGCCCGACGCCAGCTCCAGGAGCCGCTCCAGCGGCGTCGGCAGGAGCGGCAGGACGGTCAGCTCGACCGCGGCGTCCTCGCTCAGGCCGGCCGCCTCGCGCGCCGCCCGCATGGCGACGTCCAGCCCGCCGAGCCGGTCGACCAGCCCGAGCGACAGCGCCTGGTCGCCGGTCCACACCCGGCCCTGGGCGACCGCCTCGACGTCCGCGCGGTCCAGCCCGCGGCCGTCGGCGACGCGGTCGAGGAAGCCGCCATAGATGGCGTCCAGCATCGCCCCCAACCGTGCGCCGCCGTCGGCGCTGTAGGGGGTCGTGGCGGACCACAGGTCGGCATTGCGGCCGCGCTGGACGCCCTGCCAGTTGACCCCCAGATCCTGCCACATGCCGTCGGTCACCACCTTGCCGGCGAACACGCCGATCGAGCCGGTGAGGGTGGCGGGCTGGGCGACGATCTCGCGCGCGCCGGCGGCGATCCAATAGCCGCCCGACGCCGCGGCGCCGCCCATCGAGACGATCAGTGGCTTGTCCTCGGCGGTGGCCCTTCGCACCGTCTCGCCGATCACCTCCGACGCGACGGCCGAGCCGCCGCCGCTGTCGATCCTGACGACGATCGCGGCGATGTCGGGATCGTCGATCGCCTGCTCGATCGCGTCGGACACCGTGTCGGCGCTCATCAACCGGCCGCCGAACAGCGGGTCGTCGTCGCCGCGGCCCAGCGTGATCGTGCCGGTGGCGTAGATCAGCGCGAACCGCGCCGGATCCTCGGCCGCCGCCGCCGGCGCGACGGCCAGATAGTCGGCCGCGTCCAGGGTCTCCGCGGCCTCGCCGGCCCGCGACTCGATCTCGGCGCGCAGGTCCGGGCGCTGCGCCAGGCGGTCGACCAGCCCCGCCGCCAGCGCCTCCTCGGCGGTGTAGGGCGCGCCGTCGATCAGCGCGGCTACGTCGGCGGCGGACCGGCCGCGCGCCTCGGCGATGCCGGCGACCAGCTGATTGAACAGGTCGCCGACCAGGCTCTCGGTCATCTCGCGATTGGTCGGCGTGAAGCGCTCCTCGGTCAGCATCTCCGGAAACGACTTGTAGGCGCCGCGGCGGTCGAACTCAGGGGTCAGGCCGAATTCGTCCAGCGCCTCGCGGGCGAACGGCACCTCGGCGCGGATGCCGGTCAGCCCGACGCTGCCGAGCGGCATCAGCCAGACCTCGTCGAACGACGACGCCAGATAATACGAGGTGTTGCCCGGCCCAGCCTCGCCCAGGGAATCGGCGTAGGCGAGGGCGAACTTGCCGCCGTCGCGGAAGCGCCGGACCGCGTCGCGCAGCTCCTGCGCGGTCGCCAGGCCGAACGCGTCGCCGCCGAAAATACCGACCATCCCGGCGACGCGCGGGTCGCCGGCGGCCCGGTCGACCGCGTCGACCAGTTCGCGCAGGGTGACCGGGCCGCCGTCGAAACGGCGGAACAGCGGGTCGGCCGGCGGCCGGTCGGGCGGGCCCTGGCGCAGGTCCAGGCGCAGCACGATGGAATCGGGCGCGGCCGGTTCAAGACCGCCGAATCTGAGATAGTTGTACGTCACCGCGGCCACGCCGGCCATCAGCAGCACGGCGAGCAGGCCGATCAGGGCGAACACGCCGACAATGAAGCGCCAGAATTTCATCGGTCCATCGCGTGGTAGTCACGGTTGGGCATCATGTCGACCCCGATCGCCACCCGGTTCGACATGTTGAAGAACCCGACGACGTCGCAGATGTCGAAGATGTCCTCGTCGGAGAAGCCGTGCTCGCCGAGGGCGGCGCGGTCGGCGCCGGTCACCAGATGCGGCGTGGCGGTCAGCGTCCAGGCGAAGTCCAGCATGGCGCGGTGGCGCGGCTCCAGCGGCGCCACGCGGTGGTTCATCGCCAGCATCTCGCCCAGCTCGGGATCGCCGGACAGGTACCGCACCGCCTGGCCGTGGGCGACCAGGCAGTAATAGCAGTGGTTGGCCGACGACACGGTGACCGCGATCATCTCGCGCTCCAGCTTCGACAGGCCGCTGTCGCCCAGCATCAGCTCGTTGTACAGCGCGATGAACGTGCGCAGCTTGGCCGGCCGCAGGCCGTAGGCCCTCAGCACGTTCGGCACCAGCCCCAGCTTGTCCATGCACTTGGCGAAATGCGCCTTCAGGTCGTCGTCCAGCCCGTCCGGGTCGGGCACCGGCAGGGCCATCACATGATCGGGCTGCGGCATGGCGGACGAGTCCCTCGCGACTCCGG
>JAZFQW010000513.1:0-2661 GCA_036445335.1 Alphaproteobacteria bacterium
GCCGGCATGGGCCTCGACGGCCTGCTGCGCCATCGCGCCGGGGTGCTGACCGGCATCTGCAACGGCATCGACGACCGAGTCTGGGACCCCGCCACCGATCGCCACATCGCCGCCGGCTACAGCGTCAAACGGCTGGCGGCGAAGCGGCGCAACAAGTCGGCGCTGCAGGCGCAATTCGGCCTCGACGAAGGGGCCGACGGTCCGCTGTTCGGCGTGGTCAGCCGGCTGACCACGCAGAAGGGGCTCGACCTCCTGCTCGACGCGCTGCCGGCGATCATCGCGCGCGGCGGCCAGCTTGCCCTGCTCGGCTCGGGAGACACCGCGCTGGAAACCGCGTACGCCGCCGCCGCGAAGGCGCATCCCGGCCGGGTCGGCGTGACGATCGGCTACGACGAGGCGCTGTCGCACCTGATCCAGGCCGGCGCCGACGCCATCGTCGTGCCGTCGCGGTTCGAGCCGTGCGGGCTGACCCAGCTGTGCGGGCTGCGCTACGGGACCCTGCCGGTCGTCGCCCGCGTCGGCGGGCTGGCCGACACGGTGATCGACGCCAACGACGCCGCCATCCAGGACGGCGTGGCGACCGGCTTCCAGTTCTCCCCGCTGACCGCCGAGGCGCTGGGCATGGCGCTGGACCGCGCCATCGACCTTTTCGCGGACTCCCGCCGCTGGCGCGCGGTGCAGCGCCGCGCCATGACCCGGACGGTGGACTGGTCGCTGCCGGCGCGAGCCTACGCCCGGCTGTACGAGTCCCTCCTGTCCGGTAGTGAGAGCGGTTAAGATGACTAACTCAGCGGTCCGTCGCGCATCCGGAGGGTGAATGCCATGTCCGTCCTCACCGTCGCCACCCAGCCGATCGCCGGCCAGATGCCGGGCACGTCGGGCCTGCGCAAGAAGGTCACGGTGTTCCAGGGGCCGCACTATCTGGAAAACTTCATCCAGTCGATCTTCAATGCGCTGGAGGGGTACCAAGGGCAGACACTGGTGGTCGGCGGCGACGGCCGGTTCCACAACGACCGGGCGGTGCAGACCATCCTGAGGATGGCGGCGGCCAACGGCTTCGCCCGTATCCTGACCGGCCGCGGCGGCCTGTTGTCGACGCCGGCGGCGTCGGCGGTGATCCGCAAATACAAGGCCCATGGCGGCATCATCCTGTCGGCCAGCCACAACCCGGGCGGGCCGGACGGCGACTTCGGGGTCAAATACAACATCGGCAACGGCGGGCCGGCGCCCGAGGGCGTCACCGCCGCGATCCACGCGGAAACGCGGAAAATCGAGTCGTACCGGATCGCCGATACCGCCGACATCGATCTCGACCGGGTCGGGACGACCGGCCTCGGCGATGCCGTGGTCGAGGTGCTGGATCCGGTCGCCGACTACCAGGAGCTCATGCACCGGCTGTTCGATTTCGAGCGGATCGGCGCGCTGTTCCAGGGCGGGTTCCGCATGCGGTTCGACGCCATGAGCGCGGTGACCGGGCCGTACGCCCGGGCGATCCTGGAGCGGACCCTGGGGGCGCCCGCCGGCACCGTCGTCAACGGCGAGCCGAAGCCCGACTTCGGCGGCCACCACCCCGACCCCAACCCAGTCCACGCCCGCGCGCTGGTCGATGCGATGCTGGGGCCCGACGCGCCCGACTTCGGCGCCGCGTCCGATGGCGACGGCGACCGAAACATGGTGCTGGGCCGCGGCATCTACGTCACCCCGTCGGACAGCCTGGCGGTGCTGGCCGCCAACGCCCGTCTCGCGCCCGGCTACGCCGACGGCCTGGCCGGTGTGGCCCGCTCGATGCCGACCAGCCGGGCGGTCGACCGGGTCGCCGATAGGCTCGGTATCGACTGTTACGAGACGCCGACCGGGTGGAAGTTCTTCGGCAACCTGCTGGACGCCGGCAGGGCGACCCTGTGCGGCGAGGAAAGCGCCGGCACCGGATCCGACCACGTGCGCGAAAAGGACGGGCTGTGGGCGGTGCTGCTGTGGCTCAACATCCTGGCGGTGCGGCGCGAGCCGGTCGCCGACATCATGCGCGCGCACTGGGCCGAATATGGCCGCAACTATTATTCGCGGCACGACTACGAGGCGATCGACACCGACGCGGCGGACCGGCTGATGGCGCATCTGCGGGACCGGGTCGGCGGGCTTGCCGGCACGCGCTTCGGCGACCTGACGGTGGAGCGCGCCGACGACTTCAGCTACCGCGATCCGGTCGACGGCTCGGTCAGCGAACGCCAGGGCATCCGCATCCTGTTCGAGGGCGGCGCCCGCATCGTCTACCGCATGTCCGGAACCGGCACCGAGGGCGCGACCCTGCGGGTCTATCTGGAGACCTACCAGCCCGACCGGGCCAAACAGGACCAGGACCCGCAGACGGCGCTGCAGCCGCTGATCCGCGTCGCCGGCGACATCGCCGAGATCGAGCCGCGCACCGGCCGCGGCACGCCGACCGTCATCACCTGAGCGCCAGGCACCGAAAGAGGTAAGGGGCGGCGCGGCCGTGCGCCGCGCCGCCCCTTACCTGCCAGTCGTATCTCTTCTGAGCGGACGACCCCTTAGGTGGCGTTCGCGGCAGAGTTCAGCTGGACGGCGACCACGTTGAAGATCAACCGCAGCGAATTGCCCATGAACTGCAGGGCGACGATGGCGGCGACCGACACGAGCGCGGCG
>JAZFQW010000514.1:0-8500 GCA_036445335.1 Alphaproteobacteria bacterium
CCGCTTGCGGTGCGCAGGCACCGCGGCGCGAACCGCGCCTGACGAGCGGACAAGGGAACCCGGTCAAATGGGTCACTATCAGCGATCCTTGGTATAAGGTCTTCGAACAAGGGGCTTGCCGGGGCGACCGACGCCCGGCGACCATGGTCCCGATAAACGAGCCGAATGGCCAGTTGGTCAGGGAGGGGACATGCGGATCGCAGTCGTCATCAGATCTGTGTGTGCCATCCTGTGGGGGGCCGCCGCGGCGGAAGTCCGGCGCTATCCGGCGGCCGGCGATGGCGGGCCGACCGGCGACCTGGCGACGCGCTCGGCGATCGACCCCTCGGATCAAGCTGGTCGACGACGGCTATGCCGCCACCCACGCCTCCGACGTGACCCGGCGGCTCACAAGTCTCTACGCGGTAATCGCCTGCAGTCGTCGGATGGACTCCGGCCGCACCGGCGCAGCGAATACCATGACGAATGGACCAGTTCCGTCTCGGCGTCCCCCGATGCGCGGAGGCGACCACGGCGCCGAATTCGCGGCGTGAGTTCAACAGGGCGATAGAGCGATGCAAATCACCGGCATGCTTTACGGCGCACAGTTGCTGCGTCATGTCGAATTTCCGGCCTCCGAGGTGCTGGGTCCGGGCGCGACGGAAGACGAGATCCAAGGGCTGATCGAGCGCCATGGGCTGATCTTCGTCAAGCCGCTGTTTAAGGGCGGGGTCGGCAAGAAGGGCAAGTCGGGGCTGATCGGCAAGGCGACGGACCTGAAGACGGCGCTGGCCGAGAAGGAGCGGCTTTACTTCGCCGAGCACAGGCATGGCAACGCCACCGCCAAGGCCAACGGCGTCACGTTCGAGGGCGGCGTCCCGGCTGAGCACGAGGTCTATTTCTCGATCACCGACGACACCCGTTATCGCGCGCCGACGATGACCCTGACCCATCACGGCGGCGTCGACATCGAGGAGCTCGACAAGTCCGAGGTCGCGACCGTGCCGTTCGAGGCGCTGACCGGCCTCAAGGCCTTCGTGGTCGCGAACGCGCTCACCGACATCGGCGCGCCGAAGGAGATCATCTCGCCGCTGGTGCAGCACCTGCCGAAGCTCTGGGAGCTGATGCACCATTACGGCATGACCACGTTGGAGCTGAACCCGATCCGGATGGCGCCCGGGCGCGGCGGACGGCTCACGCCGGTGGCCTGCGACTTCAAATGCGGCTTCGACCGCGACGACCCGCGCTGGCATCGCCTGGACCTGCCCGACCATCTGTTCACCGCCGACACCTCCGACTTCGAGCAGGAGGTGAACCAACTGCGCACCCATCAGGGCCAGTCGGACGTGTTCATCATCAACGACCAGGGCACGATCCTGGCGCCCACCTTCGGCGGCGGCGCCAACAGCCTGGTCACCGAATTGCTGGGCGAAGCGGCGATCATCTCCTCGGACTTCGGCGGCAACCCGCCTTATGAGAAGATGAAGGAGGTGGCGCGGATCTGCTACCGGCACTTCCTCGACCAGGCCAACGTGCTGTTCATCATCGGCGGCAAGTCCAACAACACCGACATCTACGAGACCTTCCGCGCCATGGGCGACGCGCTGCGCGAGCATATCTCCGAGCGCGGACCGACGCCGCTCTATGTCGTGGTCGGGCGCGGCGGGCCCAAACTGGTGCGCGGGCTCGGCGCGCTGGCCGACGCCTGCGACTCGCTCAGGCTGCCCTACCGGTTCTTCGGCTTCGACAGCGCGATCTCGGAGGTCGTGAACTACGCCAAGGGCGTGGACGAATGGATGAAAGCCGGCGGGCGGGCCGAGATCGCGCATCGTCTCGGCGTTAAGACAGCCGCTTGACCCGGGAGGGAAACCGCATGTACGCCAAAGGCATCGAAGGTTTCCCCTACTATCTGGGGATCGACTCGCTCGACCAGATCGCCACGCGCGACGATCGAGTCTGCGTCGTCAACATCCTGGGCGGCGAATCGCGTCAGGTGACGCCGACCAACCATGCGTTCTCGGGCGGCAACGTGGTGTTCGGCACCTCGCCGGGGCGCAGCGGCCAGGCGCTGAAGACCGCCGCCGGCGCGATCCCGGTCTACAACAACGTCCGCGAAGGGCTCGAGGCCGGGTATGCGTTCAACACCGGCGTCGTCTACTTGCCGCCCTCGGGAGTGCGCGACGGCGTGGCCGAGCTGATCCGGGTGAACCCCGACCTGACAAAGATCGTAATCATCACCGAGAAGATCGCGGTGCACGACGCCCGCGAGATCCGGGCGATGGCGCAGGCGATCGGTGTCGACGTCATCGGCGGCAACTGCCTCGGCGTCGCCGACAGCTGGAACCGGGTGCGCATCGGCGGTGCGCTGGGCGGCGACTACCCGGAGGAATCGCTGCTCAAGGGCTCGGTGGCGATCTTCTCGAACTCGGGTGGCTTCACAACCACCATCGCGCAGTATCTCTCGACCGAGGGCTGGGGCACCACGACGCTGATCTCCTCGGGCAAGGACGTCTACATCCATTACGGCGCGCAGGACTTCGCCCATGCGCTTAAGAACGATGCCCGCAGCAAGGCGGCGGTGCTCTACGCCGAGCCCGGCGGCTACTACGAGCATGACATCGAATTCGACAAGCCCACCGTCGCCTGTGTCGTCGGCCGCTGGAAGTCGAAGCTGACCCGCGCGGTCGGCCACGCTGGCGCGATGGCGGGGTCGGGCGACCGCGCCGAGGACAAGGAGAACTGGTTCAAGGCGGCGTTCGCCGTGGACGGCCTTTTCACGCCCGACGACCCGGTGGCGTCGGCCAAGGGCGCGGTGGTCACCAACATCGCCTACATTCCGGCGGCGCTGACCGCGGTGATGAAACTGAACGGCGTCGCGCCGGACTTCGAACCCAGGGGCAGCCTGTCGCTCAAGCCCTGGATCGCAAACGACCAGGGGATCGACCTGCCGACGAAGCTGGCGATGCCGGTCGTCGAGGCCCCCGCGCCCTACGCCGAGCAGATCGACGCGCTCGGCAGTCAGATCGGCGCGGTCGTCGCTCGACAGACCATGAAGGACCGATCCGGCGCCAGCGTCATGGATCCCAAGACCCAGGTCACCTCGGTGCACGGTCATTCGGTGCTCGACCTCGCGCTCGAGCCGCTGGAGGCGAATTTCGCCCTGCCGCTGGTGCACGAGATCGCCGGCGAGAACGACCGCGCCTTGCTCGACGTGGCGGTGGCGGCCGAGGTGAACCTCGTCGGCGACGCGGTTCTGGTCGCGGCCGACGCGGCGCGCGCGGCCGGGAACGCGCCGAACGCGGTGATGGCCGCCGCCGCCGCGATCGTCGGCCCCGGGCGGGTCGAGCGGGCGCTCGCCTGCGCGCGAACGCTGATCGAACTGTTCGCGCAATCCGGGCTGACCGACGGCCGCGACGAGAACTACGACTTTGCGAGCGTCCCGATGGACGCCGCCGCCCGGGCGTTGTTCGCGGCGACGCCGGAAGAGTCGGACGATCCCCGCCCCGAGGCGATGCTGAAGGCGGTGCGCGACCGCGGCGGGCGCTCGGCGTTCCTGAAATTTCTCGAGGCCCTCGACCAGCGCCCGTCGCGCGATGCGATTCTGGCGGCGATCGCGACGACCATCGCCTGGGGTCCGCTAATGCGCAAGCGGATCAGCCGCCTGACCGCCGAAACGCTGCCTTGGTATTTGCGCCTCTACGGCGTGATGATCGGCGCCTCGATCCCCGCCGAGCGCCACCGGCATGGCGAGCTGTGGGGCATCCCGCGCGACGAACGCTTCGGCCGGTGGACCATGGCCGATCTCGCCTATCTGGCGATCACCGGCAAGAAGCCGACCGGCGAGGAGGCGGCGCCGCTGCAGATGCTGATCGGTCTGTTGATCTCGAACGGTCCCGGCGCGATCTCGGCGCAGGGCGCGAAGGGCGCGGTCGCCGCAGACGGGCCGCAGACGCCGAGCCGGGTCCAGATCAACAAGGCCATGGTCGGGTTCCTGACCCATACCGGCTATAGCCATGGCGGCAACGGTTTCGAGGCCATGGCCTTCCTGTTGGAGCAGTTCAAGAATGCGGATCTGAAGGACCCGACCGACCCCAATCACGGCCTCGACCTGAAGGCGATGGCGACCGCGTTCGCCAGGACCTACAAGGCCGAGAAAGCCGCCGCCAGAGAGGTGGGCGGCGAGGTCCGCGCGCTGCCCGGCGTTCACCACCCGGTATTCAAGGGCAAACCGGTGAACCACGACCCGCGCGAGCGCTTCATCGCCGAGTTCATGGCGGAGAAGGGCGACTACAACGTCTTTCACGCCTTCTATCGCGAGCTGGTGCAGGCACTCTACGAGGTCGGCGCGTCGCGCTACGTGTTCTGCGTCAACGTCGACGCCGTGATCGCCGCCCTGCTGCTGGCGCTGCTGTGGCGGGACCACAGATCCGGCGCCATGACCGAGCGCGACCTTGAGACCGCCGCGTTCACCGTGTTCCTATACGGCCGGATGATCGGCGCCGCGGCGGAGATCGACGACCACCTGAATCGCGGGCGAAACATGGACACTCGGACGCCGGTGTCAGATTGCGGCTATGTCGTTTGAACGAAAAGGCGACCGCACAAGTGCCAAGTCCAGCCTTCTGTTCCGCCGGGCTTGAATTGAGGGCGCGGCCCGCCCGGGGGTCTTGAGATGGCTGGCGTGTTCGCGATGAAAGCTTCATGATAGCAATCGGTGCTAAGCTGAACCGATAAGGGCATTGCCGGGGGACACATTCGCCCGGCGAAAATGCCCCAACAAGAGCGAACAAGATCGCCGAGCGGTGGATTGGGGAGGGGTTTTGCGGGTCGGAATCGTTATCGGATTGCTGGTCGGCGTTCTGTCGGGCCAGACGGCGGCGGAAGTCATTCGCTATCCGGCGGTGCCGGACGCCGTCGGACCCGAAGCGACCGGCGACCTGGTGATCTACAGCTCGACCGACCAGGAGGCCTTCGATCCGGTGATCGCCGGGTTCCAGCGGGCCTACCCGGCGGTGTCCGTCGTCTATCACGACATCAACACGATCGAGATCTACGACCGCTTCCTGGCGGCGGCCGGCAACGGCGGACCGACCGCCGACCTGCTGATGAGCTCGGCGATCGACCTGCAGATCAATCTGGTCAACGACGGCCATGCCGCCACCCATGTCTTGGATGTGACCCGGCGGCTCCCAAGGTGGGCGAACTGGCGAAACGAGGCCTCCGGCTTCACCTTCGAGCCGATCGTGATCGTCTACAACAAGGGCCAGATCGCCGCCGGCGAAGTGCCGCGGGCGCGGTACGACCTGGCCAGCCTGCTGCGCGATCAGCCGGCCCGGTTCGCCGGCCGGGTCGCCACCTACGATCTGGAGCGCAGCGGCGCCGGCTTCCTGTTCGCCACCCAGGACGCGCGCGAATCCGACGCGATCTGGGATCTGGCGCGACGCTTCGGCGCCAGCGGCGTCAAGCTCTACAGCAACACCGCGGCGATCCTGGATCGGGTCGCCAACGGGCGGTTCCTGATCGGCCACAACGTCGTTGGGTCGTACGCCGAGGCGCGGGCGGCGAGCGACCCGTCGATCGGCATCGTGCTGCCCGAAGACTACACCCTGGTGATGTCGCGCATCGCGGTCATCCCCAAGGCGGCGGCCGAGCCGCGTCTGGCCCGGCTGTTTCTCGATTTTCTTCTGTCCGAGCAGGGACAGAGGATCGTCGCCGAGGCGCGGCTGTTCGCGATCCATCCCGACGTCGTCGGCGATGCGACCGCGGCGGCGTTGCGCGCGGCAGTCGGCGATTCGCTCCGGCCCATCCAAGTCGGGCCGGGCCTGCTCGTCTATCTCGACCAAGCCAAGAGAGAGAGGTTCCTGGAGCGCTGGCAATACGCGCTCGCGGGACGCTAGGACGTTCGTTCAACCCAGAAACCAATGGAGGTAGGGAGATGCTTGGAAATCACAGGATAACGGTCCGCGGCGGGCTGACGGCCGCGGCGGCGGCGATCGCAATCGGCCTGGCCGGCGTGCCGGCCCAGGCGCAGGACGTGGATAGCATCCACTTCCTGATCCCCGGCGGCGCCGGCGGCGGCTGGGACGGCACCGCGCGCGGCACCGGCGAGGCGCTGACCAACGCCGGCCTTGTCGGCAACGCGTCGTACGAGAACATGTCGGGCGGCGGCGGCGGCGTCGCGATCGCCCACCTGATCGAGACCGCCGACAGCCAGGGCGGCACGCTGATGGTCAACTCCACGCCGATCGTCATCCGCTCGCTGCAGGGGGTCTTCCCCCAGTCGTTCCGCGACCTGACGCCAATCGCCGCGACCATCGCCGACTACGGCGCGTTCGTGGTGGCGGCGGATTCCGAGCTGCAGAGCTGGGACCAGGTGATCGAGGCCTTTAGGCAGGACTCGACGTCGATCAAGATCGCCGGCGGCTCGGTCCAGGGAGGGATGGACCATCTAGTGCCGGCGCTGGCGATCCAGGCGGCGGGCGAGGATCCGCTGACCCTGTCCTATATCTCCTATGACGCAGGCGGCGACGCCATGACCGGGCTGCTATCGGGCGAGACACAGGTGCTGTCGACCGGGCTCGGCGAGGCGCTGGGCCAGGCGCAGTCCGGGCAGGTCCGCATCCTGGCGATCACCGCCGACGAGCGGGTGGCCGATGCCCCCGACGTGCCGACCCTCAAGGAGTTGGGCTACGACGTCTCCTTCGCCAACTGGCGCGGCTTCTTCGGCGCCCCCGGCATGTCGGACGAGCAGGCGGACGCCTACGCCAACGTCCTGGGCGAGGTGTACGAGACCGACGCGTGGGAGACGGTGCGGTCGCGCAACGGCTGGGCCAACCTCTACCGGCCGCGGGCGGAATTCGTGCAGTTCCTGGAAGAGCAGGAAGCGGCGATCGGAGAAATGATGCGCAAGCTGGGCGTGCTCTGATCGACGTCTTGTAACCGGTACCCGATGAAAACGGCGGGGAGACACGCCATGACGCGCGATCGCATTGGCGCCCTGTTCTTCCTCGCCGTTTCCATCGCCTACGGGGTCGTGGCACTGGATATCCGCGTCCCGCCGTTCGTCGTCGCCCAGGGGGGGCTCACCGGCCGGAGCTTGCCGATCGCGCTGGCCGGCGCCGGCACCCTCGTCGCCTTCCTGATGCTGGTGCTGCCGTCCAAGGCCGGCGCGGGCGCCAGACCAGCGGGCGGGCCGTTCGCCGGCTGGGGCGGGCTCGACTGGCCGCGGGTCGTCACGCTCGGCCTCGACATGCTGGTGTACGGCTATCTGCTGACCCGCATCGGCTTCATGGCGTCCACCTGGCTGTTCCTGATCGTCGGCTTCGTGGTGCTGGGCGAACGCCGCCCGCATGTGCTGTTGCTGGCGTCGATCCCGGTGGTCGTGGTGTTCTGGGTGATCCTGAGCCAGCTGCTGGGCATCTATCTCGGCCACGTTCTCGGCAGCTGGGGTGCCGCGCTGACGCAATCGACCGGCGGGGGCGGCTGATGCTCGACGGAATCCTGACCGGGCTCGTCACGGTCGCCAGTCCGACCAACCTCATGATGGTGGTGATCGGCTGCTTCGCCGGCACCTTCATCGGCATGCTGCCGGGGCTGGGGCCGATCTCGGCGATCGCGCTGATGATCCCGATCACCTACGGTTTCGATCCGGCCACCGGCATGATCCTCATGGCCGGGGTCTACTACGGCGCGATCTTCGGCGGCTCGACCTCGTCGATCCTGATCAACGCCCCCGGCGTCGCCGGCACCGTGGCGACGGCGTTCGACGGCTATCCGATGGCGCGCAAGGGGCACGCCGGCAAGGCGCTGGCGATCGCGGCCTACGCGTCGTTCTCGGGCGGCACCATCGCCGCCATATTCCTGCTGATCGCCGCCCCGGCGCTGGCCGGCGTGGCGTTGAGCTTCCGGTCCGCCGACTATTTCGCCCTGATGGTGCTGGGGCTGACCGCGGTGTCGGCGTTCGCCGGGCGCGGGCACTTCCTCAAGGCGATGATGATGACCGTCGTCGGGCTGATGCTGGCGATGGTCGGCAGCGATCCGGTGGTCGGCATGCCGCGCTTCATCTTCGGACGCATCGACCTGCTGGACGGCATCAGCTTCCTGCTGCTGGCGATGGCGACCTTCGCCCTGTCGGAGGCGCTGATGACCGTGCTGAAGCGCGAGAAGATCTCAGACGCCGCGAAATCGGCGGCGCGCGGCAAGATGGGCTCGCTCAAGCTGTCCCGCGACGAGGTCAAGGAGATGGCGCCGGTGATCGGACGGTCGTCGGTGCTGGGCTTCTTCATCGGTGTTCTGCCCGGCGCCGGCGCGACGATCGCGTCGTTCCTGGCCTACGGCATGGAGCGCAACATCGCGCGCGGGGCGAAGAAGGAGGAGTTCGGCAAGGGCTCGATCCGCGGCCTGACGGCGCCGGAGACCGCCAACAATGCCGCCGCGTCGGGCTCGTTCGTGCCGCTGCTTACCCTGGGCATCCCCGGCTCGGGCACCACCGCGGTGATGCTGGGGGCGCTTATCTCCTATG
>JAZFQW010000515.1:0-6332 GCA_036445335.1 Alphaproteobacteria bacterium
CTCCTGGGAGAGTCGAATGCCGCCCAAGGCCGAACAGCGCAAGTCCGAGCTGATCGAGCAGGTCGCGACCATCGTCCGTGAGCGCCTGCCGAAGGAGCGCTCGGCGATCGCCGAGCGCTTCGTCAGGTTGTATTACCGCAACGTGCCGCCCGACGACATCATCGCCGAGGAAGACGACGATCTGTACGGGGAGGTCCTGGGACTCTGCCAGTTCGGCAGTCGGCGCAAGTCCGGCCAGCCCAAGATCAGGGTCTACAATCCGAAATACGACGAACACGGCTGGCACACCAGCCACACGGTCGTGGAAATCATAAACGAGGACATGCCGTTTTTGGTCGACTCGGTGACCGCGGCCTTGAACGCACTCGGCCTGACGGTCCACCTGGTGATCCATCCGGTGATGTCGGTCGAACGCGCGCCGGACGGCAAGCTGATGGCGCTGCACGACCGCGCCGACGGTCACGCCGACGGAGCGCTGGCGGAAAGTTATATGCACCTGGAGGTCGACGAACAGACCTCGACGGAGGCGCTGGAGCGGATCATGTCCACCGTCACCCGGGTGCTGCACGACGTGCGTAGCGCGGTCGAGGACTGGCGGCCGATGTGCGCCCGGATGCGCGAGATCATCGAGGCGACCGAGAAGGAACCGGGGCCGGTGTCGCCGGAGGAGGCCGAGGAGGGCGTCGAGTTCCTGCGCTGGATGGACGCCGACCACTTCACCTACCTGGGGTACCGCGAATACGGCTTCGGCGGCCGCCGCGGCGCCACCCAGTTGAAGATCGTGCCGGGCAGCGGCATGGGCATCCTGCGCGACGAGATCGCGTCGGTGTTCGAGGGCATCCGCCGCAACTTCACCGCGCTGCCGCCGGACGTCCAGGACTTCGTGCGGCAGCCGAAACTGCTGATGGTGACGAAGGCGAACAACCGGTCGACCGTCCACCGGCCGGTGCATCTGGACGTCGTGATCGTCAAGATCTTCGACGGCAAGGGCGACGTGACCGGCGAGCGCATGTTCGTCGGCCTATTCACGTCCGTGGCCTACAACAGCAGCGCCCGTGACATCCCGTTCCTGCGCCGCAAGGTCAGCGACCTCCTGGTCCGCGCCGGGTTCGATCCGCGCAGCCACGACGGCAAGGCGCTGACCAATATCCTCGATACCTACCCGCGCGACGAGCTGTTCCAGAGCTCCGACGACGAACTGCTGGACACCGCGATGGGGGTGCTGCACCTGCAGGAGCGGCAGCGCACCGCGCTGTTCGTGCGCAAGGATCCGTACCGCCGCTTCGTCTCGTGCCTCGTCTACACCTCGAGGGAGCGCTACAACACCGAGCTGCGCAAGCGGTTCGCCAAAATCCTGGAGAAGGCGCTCAATGGCACCGTCACCGCCTTCTACACCCATTTCGGCGAGGGCGCGCACGCCCGCGTGCAGTACATCGTCAAGACCGACCCGGCCAACGTGCCCGACATCGCGAGCGCCGACATCGAGGCAGATCTGGTGCTCGCCGGCCGCACCTGGTCCGACCTGCTGCAGGAGACGCTGGTCGACGACGCCGGCGAGGAACGCGGGCTCAGCCTGTTCCGCCGGTACGGCGATGCGTTCTCGACCAGCCATCGCGAACACACCCCGCCGCACGCCGCGATCTCCGACATTGGCCGGATCGAAGAGGTCATCGAGACGGGGCGGATCGGACTCAGCCTGCACCGGCCGATCGAGGCCGCCGACCACCAGGTCAATTTCAAGCTGTACCATGCCGGCGCGCCGCTGCCGCTGTCCGACGTGTTGCCGATGCTGGAGCATATGGGCCTCAGGGTCATCGCCGAGCACCCGTCGGAGGTCAAGCCGGCCGACTGGGACCAGTCGATCTGGATCCATGATTTCGAGGCCGAGAGCCAGGATGGCGCGGCAATCGACGTCAGCAACGTCAAGCAGGTGTTCGAGGAGGCCTTCGCCCGCACGTGGGAAGGCGACATGGAGGACGACGGGTTCAACCGGCTGGTGCTGCGCGCCGGGATAGTCTGGCGCGAGGTCGTCGTGCTGCGCGCGTTCGGCAAGTTCCTGCGCCAGGCGCGGTTCGCGTTCAGCCAGGAGGCCCTCGAGAGCACCCTGGCGGCGCACCCCAAGATCGCCCGGCTGATCCTCGACCTGTTCGCCGCGCGCTTCGATCCGGCGCAGGACACCGACCGCGACACCAGGATCGGCGGCATCGTCGTAGAGCTGGACCACACGCTCGACGAGGTCGCCAATCTGGACGAGGACCGCATCCTCAGGCGATACATCAATCTGGTGCAGTCGACCCTGCGGACCAATTTCTACCAGCCTGGCGACGCCGGGGCGCCGAAATCCTACATCTCGCTGAAGCTGGACAGCGGCAAACTGGACGAGTTGCCGAAGCCGAGGCCGTGGCGCGAGATCTTCGTCTATTCGCCGCGGGTCGAGGCGGTGCATCTGCGCGGCGGCCCGGTCGCCCGCGGCGGCATACGCTGGTCGGACCGCCGCGAGGACTTCCGCACCGAGATCCTCGGCCTGATGAAGGCGCAAATGGTGAAGAACGGCGTCATCGTCCCGGTCGGTTCCAAGGGCGGCTTCGTGGTCAAGAGACCGCCGCGCGACGGTGGCCGCGACGCCTTCATCGCCGAGGGCATCGAATGCTACAAGACGCTGATGCGCGGCATGCTGGACATTACGGACAACCATGTCGCCGGCGCCGTCAAACCCCCGGATACCGTGGTCCGGTGGGACGACGACGATCCCTATCTGGTGGTCGCCGCCGACAAGGGCACCGCCACATTCTCAGACATCGCCAACGGCGTGTCGCTGGACTACGGCCATTGGCTGGGCGACGCGTTCGCGTCGGGCGGGTCGGCGGGCTACGACCACAAGAAGATGGGCATCACCGCCCGCGGCGCCTGGGAATCGGTCAAGCGCCATTTCCGCGAGCTGGGCAGCAATATCCAGGAGGAGCCGTTCACCGTGGTCGGCGTCGGCGACATGTCCGGCGACGTCTTCGGCAACGGCATGCTGCTGTCGGACCATATCCGGCTGCTGGCCGCCTTCAACCACCTGCACATCTTCGTCGACCCCGATCCCGACACGGCGGCCAGCTTCGCCGAGCGCCGGCGGCTGTTCGAGTTAGGGCGCGGCTCGTGGGATCAGTACGCCGACAAGCTGATCTCGAACGGCGGCGGCGTGTTCGACCGCAAGGTCAAGTCGGTCAACGTGTCCAACGAGATCCGCGAGCGATTCGGGATCGAGCGCGACTCGATGACGCCGAACGAGCTGATCAACGCGCTGTTGAAGGCCGACGTCGACCTGCTGTGGTTCGGCGGCATCGGCACGTACATCAAGGCGGCCCGCGAGAGCCATGCCGAGGTCGGCGACAAGGCGAACGATTCAATCCGCCTGGACAGCCGCGACGTCCGCGCCGAGGTGATCGGCGAAGGCGCAAATCTGGCCATCACCCAGCTCGGCCGGATCGAATACGCCCGCCTTGGCGGTCGCCTGAACACCGACTTCATCGACAACTCCGCGGGCGTCGACTGTTCCGACCACGAGGTCAACATCAAGATCCTGTTGAACAGCGTGGTCGACGCCGGCGACATGACGGTCAAGCAGCGCAACAAGCTGCTGGGGCAGATGACCGACGAGGTCGCCGGACTGTGCCTGCGCGACAACTATCTCCAGACCCAGGCGCTGACCATGACCATGGCGGAAGGGCCCGAGCTGCTGGACCAGCAGATGCGGTTCATGAAGACGCTGGAACGTGCCGGCCAGCTGGACCGACCCATCGAGGTGTTGCCCGACGACGAGGAGCTGACCGAACGGCTGGGGCGCCAGGAGGGGCTGACCCGGCCGGAGCTGTCGGTGCTGCTGTCCTATGCCAAGATCACGCTGTACGACGCGCTGCTGGAGAGCAATCTGCCCGACGACCCGTTCCTGACCGAGGACCTGCGGACCTACTTCCCCGAACCGCTGCGCAAGAAGTACCAGGGGCCGATCAACGAACACCCGCTGCGGCGCGAGATCATCGCCACTTACATCACCAACAGCATCATCAACCGCACCGGCCCGACATTCGTCGCGGAGATGTCGGAAAAGACCGGCATGGGGCCGTCGGACATCGCCCGCGCCTACATCATCGTGCGCGACAGTTTCCGCCTGCGCGAGCTGTGGCGGGATGTCGAGGCGCTGGACACGAGCGTCAGCGCGGCGCTGCAGACCCACATGCTGCTGCTGACCCGCCGGCTGGTCGAGCGGACCACCAGCTGGGTGCTGCGCAACACCACCGACGTCAGCGACCTCGGCGAGCATATCGGCCATCTGAGGCCGGGGATTGAAATGCTGGTCGCCAACCTGGACGGCATTATCTACGACGAGGCGCGCGAGGTGCTGGACGCGCGGGCCGCCGGGATGGCCAAGGACGGCGTGCCGGAGGACCTGGCGCGGCGGGTGTCGTCGCTCAACGTGGTGGCGGCGGGCTGCGATCTGATCCACATCTCCGACATCTGCCAGGTCGACCTGCCGGACGTCGGGCCGATGTATTTCGACCTCGGCCGCCGCTTCGGCATCGCCTGGCTGCGCGACAGCGGGATCAGCATGCAGACCTCCAACCACTGGCAGAAACAGGCGGTGGCGGCGATCGTCGACGACCTCTACGCGCTGCAATCCGATCTGGCGATCAAGGTGCTGGACGCGGCCAGCGGCGGCGGCGGCGAAGGCGTGGTGCGGCACGTGTTCGAAGCCTGGCTCGAGAAACGGCAGCAACCGATCGAACGGATCGACCAGCTTATCGCCGAGCTGAAGGCGCTGACCCCCGTCGACGTCGCCATGCTGGCGGTCGCCAACCGGCGGCTGCGCGCCTTGATGGCCAGCTGACGGCCGCGCCATCGCAGGACACCCATGACCGAGCAGGCGACCGGCGTCGCCGCGGCCCCGCCGTTGCGGGCGCAAGGCGTGCTCGACCGTCGCGGCGTGTTCTCCTGGTGCCTGTTCGACTGGGCGAACTCGGCGTTCAGTACCGTCATCGGCACTTTCGTGTTCAGCGTCTATTTCGCGCGCGGCATCTATGGCGACGAGACCGCCGGCAGCGCCGCGTGGGGCTACGCCATCGGCCTGTCCGGCCTGGCCGTCGCGATGCTGAGCCCGGTGCTGGGCGCCATCGCCGACCGCGCCGGCCGGCGCAAGCCGTGGCTGGCCGCGTTCGTGGTACTGACGGTCGTGGCGACGGCGCTGTTGTGGTACGCCGAGCCACGGCCGGCCTTCATCGCCTACGCGCTGGCCCTGGTGGTGATCGCCAGCATCGCGTTCGAGTTGGCGGGCGTGTTCTACAACGCCATGCTGCTGGCGATCGCGCCGCGGCCGCTGGTGGGCAGGGTGTCCGGCTGGGGCTGGGGGCTCGGCTATATCGGCGGCCTGGCCTGCCTGGCGTTGGCCCTGGTCGGGTTCATCCAGCCGGCGACGCCGTGGTTCGGGGTGCCGACCGAGAACGCCGCCAACATCCGCGCGACCACCGTTCTGGTGGCGGCGTGGTTTGCGGTGTTTTCACTGCCGCTGTTCGCCTTCACGCGCGACGAGCCGGCGACCGGGGTCGGCGTCGGCGCCGCCGTCCGCCAAGGGATCGCGACGCTGATCGACACCGTGCGGCAGGTCAGGCGCCATGGCCAGATCGTCCGCTTCCTGATCGCCAGCGCGCTTTATCGCGACGGGCTGGTCACGCTGTTCGCCGTGGGCGGGCTGTACGCCGCCGGGACCTTCGCGATGAGCTTCGAGCAGATCCTGGTGTTCGCCATCGGCCTCAACGTCACCGCCGGGCTGGGCGCAGTCGGATTCGCCTGGCTGGACGACGGCGTCGGCTCCAAGCCCACGATCCTGATCGCGCTGGCCGGGCTGATCGGCTTCGGCGTCCCGCTGCTGCTGATCTCCGACGCGACCCTGTTCATCGTCCTGGCGCTCGGCCTCGGCATCTTCGTCGGACCGGCGCAGGCGGCGAGCCGCACATTGATGGCCCGATTGGCGCCCGCCGATCTGGAAACCGAGATGTTCGGACTCTACGCGATGACCGGCAAGTCGATTGCGTTCCTGGGGCCAATGCTGTTCGCTCTCGGCACCGACATCATCAGCCAACGCGTCGGGATGTCCACAGTCATCCTGTTCTGGCTGGCCGGCGGCCTGCTGCTGTTGACGGTGCGCGAGCCGGCGCGGGCACAGCCCGACCGGGCGAACAGCCGCACGTGACGGGGCCTCACGGACCGGCGCGGCGGCGCTGGCTGGCCGACCAGGCGGAAGCGGCGGGCGCGGGCCGGTTGTTCGGCGTCATCACGGGCCGGTCCGGGGG
>JAZFQW010000516.1:0-5042 GCA_036445335.1 Alphaproteobacteria bacterium
CGTGCTGGCCGCCGTCGACGCCGCCGCCGTGCGGACCCTGCTGGCGACGCCGGACATCCTCGAAGTGCAGGCGTTTAGTTAGCGGTCGGCTTTCAGCCGTCAGCGGTCAGCGGTCAGGAACCAACTGATGGCTGATCGCTGACGGCCGACAGCGCGACCAAAGGGAGCAACACGAATGGCCGTAACCAAGCAACTGCTGTCGGGCTCGACCGACGGGCGGCAGATCAAAGTGGTCGCCGTGGCGACGCCGGGCATCACGGTGCACGTGACCGTGACCGACAAGGACGAGGTCTGGCTGTGGGCGCACAACAGCTCGCCCCTGCCGGTCGAGTTGACGATCGAGTGGGGCGACGTGACCGCGCCCGACGACACCATGAAATTCACCGTGCCGCCCAAGGACGGGGCGTTCATGCTGATCCCCGGCCTGATCATGACCAACAACCGGACGGTCCGCGCGTTCGCGGCGACTGCCAACGTCGTGATGGTGTCCGGCTACGTCAACAGGATCGCTTGAGCCATGGCGCGCTCGCATTTCGCCCAGGCGCGGCGGGTCGGCGGCGTCGGCCGCGGCGATCCGAACCCGACGGCCGGGGTGCTGTTCAACGGCGCGCTGGATGTCTGGCAGCGCGGCACGACGTTCCCGAGCATCGCCAACGACGCGGTTGGCCCCGATCGGTTCAGGTACGTCAAAACCGGCACCATGGTGCATGATCTGTTGCGGTCGACGGACGTGCCGACCCAGGCCCAGGCCGGCATTCGCGCGAATTATTCGCTTCACCTGGACTGCACGACAGCCGATGCAAGCATCGCCGCCGGGGACCAATGCTTTATCACGACCCGCCCCGAGGGCTACGACATCCTCGAACTGGTTGGCAACGACTTCATCCTGCCGTTCTGGGTCAAGGGCACCAAGACCGGCATCCACTGTGTCTCCTTTCGCAACAGCACGAACGACCGCTCCTATGTGGTCGAGTACACCATCGACACGACCGCGACCTGGGAGTTCAAGCTGATCCGGGTGCCGGCAGGGCTGATCACCGCCGGCACTTGGGACTATACCAACGGCATCGGCCTGACCTGCTCCTGGATTTTGGCCGCCGGCACCACGTTCCACACCACGGCAGACGCCTGGCAGACCGGCAATTTCCTCGCCACTGTCAACCAGGTCAACGCCTGCGACAGCAGCGTCAACGACTTCCGCATCGCGCTGCCACGACTGCACCGGGGGCTCGACCCGCTGCGCTTCGAGCGCCGTCCGTTCGTAAGAGAATTGGGGTACTGCCAAAGGTATTACGTCAAGACTTTCGATTACAACATAGCACCAGTACAGAATTCTGGAAGCGTGAGCGGGATTCTTACTTACCGTGCATTTGCAGCCGGGGGGCAAAACGCCACTGTGTTGTGGAATTTCCCAACGCCGCTGCGGGCCGCATCGGTTGCGACCTTCTACAATCCAAGTCAGGCAAACGCTAGCTGGTACAATGTGAATAGGGCGGCAGCCAGTGGTGTGGCATCGGCCGAGTCGAATGGGGAAAATATGATGGCGGTGCGAAACCCGCAGGTCGCTGCGGACGCGATCGCGCAGGAATTGCGCATTCATGCCTCGGTAGATGTGGAGCTGTAGGCGGCGATCGGCGCCATCAAGGCCAAACTGTAGGAGAGCGACCATGCTAAAGGCGACCGCCGCCCTTGGGGCGGCTTTCTTGTGCCTGCTGCTGTCGGCGCCGGCGGCGGCGCGGCAGGTACCCTGCGGCGAGCGCGCCGCGATCATGACGCGCCTGGCGGCCGGCTATGGCGAGCGGCCGGTCGCCATGGCGCTGGACGCGAGGGGACGGGTCCTGGAGGTCCTGGCGGCCCCGTCCGGCACCTGGACGATGCTGGTGTCGACGCCGGGCGGCATGAACTGCCTGATCGCCAGCGGAATCGCCTGGGAGCCGCTGACGCCGCTTGGCGACCCGAGTTGAGCGCGCGCGAGCACTGGGAGCGCAACGGCGCCCGCTGGCTGCTGGGCGTCATCGCCGCGCTGCTGGTCGCCGCGGTCGGCGGCCTGTGGAGCATGTCGGGCCAGGTCCGCGCCAACACCGCCATCCTGCAACGCGTCGGCGAGGACGTGGCGGAAATCCGCGGCGAGTTCGGCGAGCGCCTGCGCTGGCTGGAACGGCGGGCGGGACAGTAGCCGTTAGCCATCAGCCATCGGCGCCATTCCGGTCGCCGAGGGCTGATGGCTGATTGCTGACAGCGCGATCGAGGGGAGCACACATGACCGAAAGCCTCAACGTGGCCCGGGCGTTGCCGGTGCGGCCGTCGCGGTTTTGGCCGCGGGCGCACTGCCTGGCGGTCAGCTTGGCCAGCGTGGGCATCTTGTGGCGCCTCGCCGAGCTCGGCCACGACGGGTGCTACCTGCCGGCGGTGCTGTGCCTGCTGGTCGTCGCCGCGCTGGCCGCCCATGTCGGCGGCCGCGTCGCCGACGTCGGCAAGCTGGCCGATGCCATCGTCGCGATGGCGGGGCGACGGCCGTGATATCCGTCCTGGTCGCGCTGCGGGCCGTCGTCCGGCACTGGCGGCCGGCGGTGATCGGCGCACTCGCCATCGCCGTGGCCGTACAATGGATCGACGGCCGGCGTGTGGCGACCGAGCGCGATGCCGCGGCGGCCGGCCTGGACCGGGCGCAACGCGCCAACGCCGCCACCGTGAGCGCCTACGAGCAGGCGATCGACTTCACCCGGCAGGCGGTTGCCGCCCTGGAGCGCCAGGCGCGCGCGGCCGCCGACCGCGCCGAGACCTACGCAACCATCCGGGGGGCCGCCGATGCCGCGCCTGCGACCTACGATTCTCCCATCCCTGCTGATCTCAATGACACTCTCCGCCTGCTCCGCCGCGCCCGCGACGGTGACGGAGATCCGGTTGGAGCGTCGGGCGATTCCGTGGAGCCTCCTCGAGCCGCCGCTGCTGCCCGCCATCCCGGTCGGCGGCACCCTGCGCGACCTCGGCCATTACGTCATCGCCATGGAGCAGGCGACCGCCGTGTGTGTCGCCCGGCTGGACGGTGTTGCCGATCTGTTGGCCGCAGGCCGTTAGCGTTTACCAGCCGACACCAGCAGCCAATGGACCATGGCTGACGGCGCGACCGATGGGAGCTCGGTATGGACGACGATGACCATTTTGAGCCGTTGCCGCACCGAAGCCGGCCTGCAAGGGTGCTGAGCGGCTGCTGGAATGCGGTCTTTTGGATCGCCACCCTGTTTGCAGTCGCCGTCCATGAGCTGTGGGTGCGGTTGCTGCGTCCGCTGTGGCGGAGGGCGAGGCGCGGCTGGGGCTTGCTGTCCTCAGGTCCAGGCCGTGGAAGGTGACAAGGCCATGCTCTATGTGAAATTGGCCGCGCGCATTGTGGCCGGCGCCAGCCCGCACTTCTCATAATGGCCACGGTCTGCGCGGCGCTGTCGCGCCGACAGGGCAGGAACGCCGCGCGGCGCGATGCCGTCGCATCGGGCTAGCGGCGCCGCGGGCGCGCCGCCGCCGCGCCGCGTCCACAGGCGGCGCAGCCGGTCGGTCGGCAGGGTCGGCAGCCACAGGGCGAGAAGGCGACGCGCCATCGGACGATCTCCCGAAAGGGGAGAACATAATAAGAACATCTGCGGACGAATCAAGCCGAACCGTCGTTCGGGACGGTCCCAGAAACACGCGCTCGCCGCTCCTCCCCGGGCCGGTGCACCACGGTACCGCCGCCGTCGGCGGCGACCCAGGCCGCCCGCTGGCCGCGCTCGGTCCCGCTCCGCTCGGGCAGCCAGCGGCGGCCGTCGAACCGCATCACCGTGCCCGACAGGCCGACGGCGAACACGTCGTCCAGGGCGTCGCCCCACACGCTGTACAGAAAGGCCTCGGTGCCGGCATGGCGCGGGACCGAGACGGCACGGCAGCGCGACCAATCGTAACGTTACGGAAGGGCGAGTCCCGGAACGGTGTCCCGTTTTTATCGGATCCGATCCCGTCGCCGTGTTCGTGCGACCGTTCGTTCCACGGTCGTCGTCGCCGGCGTGACCGGGCGATCCATTCATCGGCCGGTACCGGCCGTGGCCTGACGTAGTGAGGATGGGCCAAACCCGCCGATGACCCACGGGACCGCTGTTATGGGCGGTTCGGCTACGCCGCGTTGGCGGCGCGGCGCGGCGGGATGGCGGGCGCGGTGACGGCCGGCGCCGCGGCAAGCAGCGCCAGCCCCGTCGCGGGGCCGCGCCATTCGACCGCCCAGTCGCCCGGCCGGCCGCCGCGGCAGCGCAGCAGCTCCAGCCGCCAGCGCGGCGCGCCGATGCCGGGCTCGCCGGCGATCGGCCGCTCCGCCAGCGCGGCGACGCGCCAGCGGGTGACCGCGGTGCCGGTCCGCGCCGCGCCGCGGCGGCGCAGCAGCAGGGTGGTCACGCCGCCGGCCTCAGCCGCCAGCTGCAGCCGGCGGCTGGCGGTCAGGTCGGCGGCCGCGGCCTCGCCCGCCACGGCGGCGACGGCGCCGGACCGCGCCGCCTCCTCCAGCGCCCACAACAGGTCGACCGGGCGGCGCGCGCGCGCCACGATCAGCCGGTCCGGGGTGAGGCCATAGCGCGCCAGCCCCGGCGCGTGCAGGTCGCCGTCCAGGGTCAGCCACAGCGCCGTGCCGCCCGCCCGCGCCGCCAGCCGCGCCAGCACCAGCGCGACGAACCCGGTCGCCGCGCCGTCGCCCGGACCGGCGTCGGCGGGGCCGAGGACCTCGTGCAGGCAGCCGAGCGGCAGCCCGCCGCCGAGCAGCGCCGCGTCGACCGGGCCGAGGCCGAGCGGCAGCACCCCGCCGCCGCCCGCCGCCCCCTCCAGGGCACGGACCCGCGCGCGCAAGGCGGCCAGCCGCGCGGCCTTGCCGCCGGCCGGCTCGACAGGTTCGACGGGGGCGATCCCCCCATGACGCGGTCGGTTTTCCATGATTTGTTCTTCTTTTGTTCTAATCCTCCGCCGACCGGGAGTCAAGCCGCCGGAATTTGGCGGAGCGTCTCGGCTTGAAATCCTGGCGGACCAGCACC
>JAZFQW010000517.1:0-5089 GCA_036445335.1 Alphaproteobacteria bacterium
GGTCCGGGCCGCCAGGAGAAGGCCGAAGAGCGTAGGACCGCTACGGTCGAGGCGTTCGACGCCACGGGCGGGCCGCCCGGGCGGCCCGCAGGGCGGCGATGTCGCGCAGACCGTGGCCAGTGTGAGAGATGTGGGTGAGAACCGGTTGACCTCGGTAAGAATGACCCACGACCGTTCGGCGTCGAGGCCCAAGCGGCGTTTGGTCTCTGCCGGCAACTCGACGGCGGCCTGCGGATCATCAGGCTCGCGATGGGTCACCGGCGCGACGGTGACGATGGTGCCCAGTGCATCTTCTGCCACGTCGAGCACAATGACGCAGGGACGGATCTTCACCCCTTCCTCTTGGCCGCGCCGCGATTCTGAATGCCAAAGATAGGCGTAGTTGATCACGAGGCCGGGCTTTGGCGTCGGAATCGGCACTGGTCGAGATCTATTCGACCTCGTGATCGAACTTGGCCGATTCCGCCGACGGCCTGGCCTGCGCGATCGCCTCGAGATCCTCCTGGGTGAGGTCCTCCACCCGCAGCACCTCACGATCCCGGCGCTTCAGGCGATAGTATTCCTCGGCCGCGAGCACGACGACCCTATCCCGGCCATTGCGAGTCACGACCACCGGCTCCTTCAGGGCTAGGTCCTGAAAGACACCGATCTTCTTCTGAAATTCGGTCGACGTGACCCGCCGCATGACGGCTTCTCTGCAATTATCCGGATTATATGGATTATATATAATTTCCGGATAATGTTCAAGATGAGCGGGTTGGTTCGCGGCCGGCGCGGACGCTCGCGCCTACCCCGTGGGGCGTTCCCACCAGGCGCGCATCTTGCCGGGGTTGAGGAGGCCGTGGGGGTCGGCGTGGCGCTTGAAGGCGAGCTGGGCCTCGTCGATCTGCTTCATGCCGCCATCCTCCAGGATGTAGGTGTGCGGGTTGAAGATCGGGCAGCCCTGGGCCTCGTGATAGTCGATGATCTCCTGCAGCCGCTCCGGCGTCGAATAGCGCACGAGCTGCAGCCCGAAGCAGCCGATCTCGCCATCGAGGCGCACGAACTCGCAGTGCATCGGCAGCTCGTCGCCGAACCGCGCCACCATGTGCTCGATCTTCTCCAGGTGCACGCGCGGCGGGAACAGCGTCTGCAGGTAGGTGACCCCCTTGTCGACCTTCAGCGCCTGCAAGGTCGTGTGGTTCCAGGTGTATTCGTACAGCGGCACGACGCCGTCCATCTCGGCGGCGCGCTTGGCGTAGCGGATCTCCCCGCCATGCTCGGCCACCAGGGACTCGAACGGCTGCAGCGAGCCCTCGGCGATCATGCAGATGACGATCGAGTGGCCATCGGGGACCACCCCCTTGAGCGGGCGGAAATAGTCCTGCGGTACCGGCGCGGCGATCGGTGTGATCAGCTTCTTGACGATGGCGTCGCTGGTGGCCAGCGCGTGGCCGAAATGCAGCGCCGGCGAGAACCCGACGAACGTCACCAGCATGTCGGCCCACGGATAGGCCGGCGCCAGCGGCAGTTCCAGTTCGGTTATGATGCCGTTGCAGCCATAGGCGTGCACCGCCTTCATCACGTCGTCGCCGCGCAGCTCCAGCACACTTGGGCTGTCCTCCATGGTCACCACGCGCAGGCCCAGCACGCTGCCGCGGTCGCGCAGCAGACCGTAGTTGATCGAGCCGATGCCCGACGAGCCGCCGGCGATATAGCCGCCGATGGTGGCGGTGCGCCGGGTCGACGGGAACATGCGCAGCTCCCAGCCCTCAGGCAGGGTCTCCGATTCCAGGTCGATCAGCCGCTTGCCGGCCTCGACCGTCAGCACGCCGGCGGCGCTCAGACTCTTGATCCGGTCGAGCCCCGTCAGCTCGAGGATCACGCCGCCCTCCAGCGGCATCGCCTGGCCGTAATTGCCGGTGCCGGCGCCGCGCGCGGTCAGCGGCACGCGGTGCTGGACGCAGGCGCGCGCGACCGTCAGCACCTCCGCCTCGGACCGCGGCGTCACCACCAGGTCGGCGTATTTGCCGCGCAGCGCCTTCTTGAGGATCGGGCTGTACCAGAAGAAGTCGCGGCTCTTCTGCTTGACCAGCGCCGGATCGGTGATCACCGGCACGCCGTCCAGCGCGGCGATGAAGGCGTCGCGGTCGAAACTGCGGCGGTCGGCGGGCGCGGCGTCAGCCGGTGGCGGTGTCATCGGAGCCTCCATCGAACAGGGGGTCGAGCTGCCGGTAATCGGGCGGCGCCGCGTCGATCGCCTGACCGGCGCGCAGCACCACCCGGCCGGCCTGCGGCCGCGCCAGCAGCTCCGAATAGTAGCGGGCGCGGAACAGCACCAGGTCGGCCGGCTGCCCGACGGCGATGCGGCCGGAGTCGGCCAGCCCCATGATAGCGGCCGGGGTGGCGGTGACCGCGCGCGGCCAGTTGCCGACCGGCCGGTCGAGATGGCCGATGCGCACGGCCTCGCGGAACACCTCGACCATGTCGTGATCGCCGTAGCCGTAGAACGGGTCGCGGCAGTTGTCCGAGGCGGCGGCCACCGGGATGCCGCGCGCCGCCATCTCGTGCAGCAGGGTGACGCCACGCTGGCGCGGGGTGCGGCCGGGCGCCCGGTCTTGCAGGTAAAGGTTGCACATCGGCAGGGTCACGACGGCGATCCCCGCCTCGGCCACCCGGTCGAGGGTCGCCGCCGCCACCGCCGCCGGCTGGGTCGCCAGGCTGCAGCAATGGCCGACCAGCACGGTGCCGGAGAAGCCGTGCGTCACGACCGCCCGGGCGATGAGGTCGAGGGTGCGGGCGCCGGGGTCGAGGGTCTCGTCGACGTGGAAGTCGAGGTCGAGCCCGCGGTCGGCGGCCAGGCCGATGACCCGGTCGATCAGGCGGTCGACCTCGGGCACCATGTAGGTGACCGCGCCCAGCACGCCGCCATGGTCGGCGACGGTGTCGGCGACCCGGACCGCCTCGTCGTCGGCGAACATGTCGATCGGCGACAGCGACACGCCCTGCAGCGCGACCCGCCCCGCCCACGCCTCGCGCAGCTCGGCGAACACCGGCCAGGTGATCGCGGTCTGCTTGCCGATGCTGTCGAGATGGGTGCGCACCGCCTTGGTGCCGTGGGCATAGGCGCAGGCCAGCCCGAACGCCATGCGGGCGCGCACGTCGGCGGCGCTCCAATGGGCCTCGCGGTCGGCCGCCGTCGCCGCCAGCGCGCCGGCGAACGTGCCGTCGGGATTCTCCGCGCGCGGCCAGGTGTGGCCCTTGTCGAGGTGGCTGTGGACGTCGACCGGACACGGCCAGACCTGGCTGCCCGACGCGTCGAGCACCGTGCCCGAGCGCGTCGCGCCGGCCGGCGCGACCGCGGCAATGCGGCCGTCTGCGATGGCGACGTCGACCCGCGCCAGCCCGTCGCCATCGGCGGCGACATCGCCGTCCAGCAGGCAGACCGGCACCCGCGCATCGGTCAGCCAGAGGTCGGTCACCGGCCTAGCCGACGATACTGTTATCTATGCGATCGGCGTTGCCCACGCGTCAGTTCTCCCGCTTGATCGCGCTTTCGTGCCACTTGCGCAACATCAGGTGCTGCAGCCCGTGCAGCGCCATGAAGATCGCGACGCCGGTCAGCGACATCAGGATCAGCGCGGCGAACGATTTGGGGATGTTGAGCCGGTTGCTGCTCTCGATGATCCGCCAGGCGAGGCCGGTGGCGCTGCCGGAGCCGGCGACGAACTCGGCGACCACCGCGCCGATCAACGCCAGGCCGCCGCTGATCTTCATGCCGGCCAGCAGGTACGGCAGGGCCGAGGGGATCTGCAACTGCGTCAGGACCTGCCAGCGCGACGCACCGTACAGCTCGAACAGGTTGCGCAGGTTGTGGTCGGCGCTGCGCAGCCCCAGGGTGGTGTTCGACAGGATCGGGAAGAACGCGACGATCCAGGCGAGGATCAGCAGCGCCCGGTGGACGTTGTCGAAGCCGACCCAGATGATCACCAGCGGCGCGATCGACACGATCGGCGTGACCTGCAGGATCACCGCGTAGGGGAACAGGCCGAGCTCGACGATGCGGCTCTGGCTGAACAGGATCGCCAGCGTCACGCCGCCGACCACCGCCAGCACGAAGGCCTGCAGGGTCACCGACAGGGTGAACCACAGCGAGCCCATCAGCGAGCCGAAATCGGCGACCAGCGCCTGGGCGATCAGGCTGGGCGACGGAAGCACGAACCTGCGCACTTCCAATGCCCAGACCAGCGCCTCCCACAACGCGATGACGGCGACGCCGATCAGCACGGGAATGCCGACCCGCGCCCACAGCGTCTCCGACCAGCGCCGCGCGCCGCCGCTCTGCGCCGCCACGAAATCGGCCTGCTCGCGGTCGAGCAGGTCGGGCGCCACCGGGTCCGGTACCAGGCCCGCCTGCTCGGCCATCACGCCGCCTCGCCCATCGCCTCGCGCAGTCGCGCCGACACCGCGCGGCAATAGTCGTTGTACAGCGCCGAGGTGCGGAACGCCTCGTCGCGCGGGTATGGCGCGTCGATGCCCAAGTCCGCGATCACCCGGCCGGGCCGCGCCGCCATCACGGCGATGCGGTTGGAAAGGTAGACCGACTCGTAGACGCTGTGGGTGACGAACACGACGGTGAAGTTGCGCCGCGCCCACAGCTCCAGCAGGTCGTTGTTGAGCTTGAACCGGGTGATCTCGTCGAGCGCGGCGAACGGCTCGTCCATCAGCAGCACCTTGGGCTGGGTGACCAGCGCGCGGGCGATCGACGCCCGCATCTTCATGCCGCCCGACAGCTCGCGCGGATAGGCCCCGGCGAAGCCTACCAGATGCACCATCGCCAGCGCCTCGCGCACCCGGTCGCGGGCCGCCGCCTTGCCGATCCGCGCGAGTTTCAGCGGCAGATAGACGTTGTCGAACACCGTCGCCCACGGCATCAGCGTCGGCTCCTGGAAGACGAAGCCGAGGTCGCGTTCGGGCCGCGCGGCGCCGCCGACGCCGTCCGGCCAGTCGATCGCCCCGGCGGTCAACCCGCCCAGCCCGGCGATCAGCCGCAATACCGTGCTCTTGCCGCACCCCGACGGGCCCAGCAGGCTGACGAATTCCGCCCGCC
>JAZFQW010000518.1:0-2617 GCA_036445335.1 Alphaproteobacteria bacterium
GAGTCATCTGTCTCCAGGGAGAACCGAATGAACGTCCACAAGAATGCACGCCTGACGCCGCTCGGTCGAGCGGGGATGGTGCGTCGAGTGGTCGAGGACGGGCAGACCCCCAAGGCCGTGGCCGCCGTCTTCGGGGTCTGCGTCAAGACCGTCCGCCGCGGCTTGGGTGAGAAGGCCCAGCCTGACCGCGAGGTAGCCGAGCAGGACGATGCCGAAGACCGGAAGCACGAGAACGACGGTGCGATCCATGGGTCCAAGACGCTGTGGGTGGAGATGCGCAGATCGGCCAGACGGCGCCCACGTCATCCCGCACGGGCGGAATGAGCGACAGAGGCTTCCAGCACAAGGTTAATTATCCGCTAGCGATGGGCAGTTCGGGGCGGGCGGATTGGGGTTTTGATTTCAGGTGCTTGGTGGCGAGGCGGAGTGGAACGGAGCGGGAACAGTTGGGCAACCGCCGGGATTGTCCAACAACTGTCCAACTCTTCGGTCGTCTTCGGAGTCGAGGCGGCTGCGGAATGCGTTGCGGGCGAGCTTCTGGGTCCTGACCAGGTAGCGGTCCAGGATCGCGTGGACCGAGGCCAGGGCGTCGCCAGTACCGCGGCCGTACTCCGGACCGCCGGTCGGCGCGGCCCTCTACGCCGCGGTGCCGCCCACGGTCAGGCCGTCGATTCGCATGGTCGGCTGGCCGACGCCGACGGGCACGCCCTGGCCTTCCTTGCCGCAGGTGCCGACGCCGGGGTCTAGCCTCATGTCGTTGCCGACCATGGCGACCCTGGTCAGCGCCTCCGGGCCGTTGCCGATCAGCGTCGCCCCCTTGACCGGCGCGCCGACCTTGCCGTCCTCGATCAGATAGGCCTCCGACGCCGAGAACACGAACTTGCCGTTGGTGATGTCGACCTGGCCGCCGCCGAAATTGACCGCGTAGAGTCCGGACTTGACCGACGCCAGGATCTCGTCCGGCGCGTGCTCGCCGTTCAGCATCACCGTGTTGGTCATCCGCGGCATCGGGTGGTGGGCATAGCTTTGCCGCCGGCCGTTGCCGGTCGGCGTCATGCCCATCAGCCGGGCGTTCATGCGGTCCTGCATAAGGCCGACCAGGATGCCGTCCTCGATCAGCGTGGTCGGCTGGGTGGGCGTGCCCTCGTCGTCGATGGTCAGCGAGCCGCGGCGGTCGTCCATCGTGCCGTCGTCGACCACGGTGACACCGGGCGAGCCGATGCGCTGGCCCATCAGCCCGGCGAACGCCGAGGTCTTCTTGCGGTTGAAATCGCCCTCCAGGCCGTGGCCGATGGCCTCGTGCAGCAGAATGCCGGGCCAGCCGGGGCCCAATACCACCGTCATCTCGCCGGCCGGCGCGGCGACTGCGTCGAGCTTGACGACGGCCTGTCGCAGCGCCTCGTCGACCGCCGCCCGCCACGTCTCGGGCTGCAGGTAGGCGTCGTAGCCGGTCCGCCCGCCGGCGCCGTGGCTGCCGCTTTCCATCTTGTCGCCGTCGCCGCACACCACCGAGACGTTGAGCCGCACCAGTGGCCTTATGTCGGCGGCGTGGCGGCCGTCGGGGCGGACGATGCGCACCGCCTGCCACTCGCCGCTGAGCGACGCCATGACCTGCTTCACTCGCGGGTCCTTCGACCGGGCGTAGGCGTCGATGTCCTGCAGCAGCTTGACCTTGATCTCGAACCCGACCAGCGCCAACGGGTTGGCGTCGGTGTACAGCTTGGCGTTGGTGCCGACCGGCGGTTCGGCCAATGTGCCACCGTGGCCGGCGTGGACCGCGCGCACCGTGTCGGCGGCGCGGCGGATGGCATCCTCCGACAGGTCCGAGGCGTGCGAATAGCCGGTCGCCTCGTCGGCGATCGCCCGCAGGCCGAACCCCTGGGCGGTGTCGAAGCTGGCGCTCTTCAGCTTGCCGTCGTCCCACGCCAGGCTCTCCGACTGGCAATATTCCAGGAACAGCTCGCCGTCATCGGCGCCGGCGAGGCTGTCGTCGACGATTCGCTCGATGCGCGCGCGGTCCAGCCCGGCGCGGTTGAAGAATAGGTCGTCGGTGAGGGCGAGGTTGCTCATGGCATGGGTCCGGTCGGTGGAACGCGATGGCGCATGACGCCGGCCTCCGCCGTTGCCGGGCGCGCTTGCGACCCCCATGATAGTGGCGATTGCCGGCCGGCGGAACAAGGAGACGTGCCGCCGCGTGTGCCGAAATCGCGCCGGTTGTTAACCGCCGGCGGCCCGGTGTAGTTTGCCGGCGACCGACGCCGGTCGACGGCGCGTTTGCCGGTCCGCGGACCATGAGCGGGAGGCGGAAGTCGAAATTAGGGTTCTCCCCCACAGGACCGCTTAGTATAACGCTCTGAACCGGCCGGCGCGCAATAGCGCCACGCCGAAATTCGGCCGGATCGAACCGGCCGGTGGGGCAACCAGGGAAGGCAGTGTTGGCCATGCGACTGTACAGACTTGCGGCGATCGCGGTCGGTCTCCTGCTGGCGGCGACCGGCGTCGCCCGGGCGGCGGGCGGCCAGCCCGAGGCGTGGGGGCTGAATTTTCAGGCCGCGGCGTCGCCGGTGCAGGAAGAGATCTTGCAGTTCCATAACCTGCTGCTGGTAATCACAATCGT
>JAZFQW010000519.1:0-6617 GCA_036445335.1 Alphaproteobacteria bacterium
CTGGGCCGAGCGCCGCCAGGTCGAGGCCTGCTACCCGCAATTCGCCGAGTTCCTCCGGCAGAAGCGGCGCTTCGACCCCGATGAGCGGTTCCAGAGCGACTGGTACCGGCACTACCGGTCGATGTTCGCCGACACGATCTGATCGCGGCGCCGGGCCGATGGCCTCGCGCCGCCGCGGCGCCTATCATGCGCCGCGCTATTACGTGCGCGCCGGAACGAGCAGATGACATGAGCGATGGGCCCGAGGTCGCGCCGGTCCGCGACGCCCACCGGATCGACGAGCGCGGGCTGGCCGCATATCTGGCGGACCGCCTGGACGATGTTACCGCGCCGCTGACGGTGCGCCAGTTCAAGGGCGGCCAATCGAACCCGACATATCTTCTGGAGGCCGGCGGGCGGCAACTGGTGCTGCGCAAGAAGCCGCCCGGCCGGCTGCTGCCATCGGCCCACGCGGTCGAGCGCGAATACCGGGTCATGGCGGCGCTGGCCGGCAGCGGCGTGCCGGTGCCGGCAATGCGGCTGCTGTGCGAGGACGAGTCGATCATCGGCACCGCGTTTTACGTCATGGACCACGTCGATGGCCGGGTGTTCCGCGACCCGGCGCTGGCCGGGATGGCGCCGGCCGAGCGTGCGGCGATCTACGACGCCATGAACCGGACTCTGACCGGGCTGCACCTCGTCGACTGGCGCGCCGTCGGGCTGGCCGACTTCGGCAGGCCTCAGAACTACGCGGCGCGCCAGGTCGCCCGCTGGTCCAAGCAGTACCGCGCCTCGGCAACCGCCGAGCTGCCCGCCATGGACCGTCTGATCGACTGGCTGCCGGCGCACCTCCCGGCGGCCGCCGACGCCGCCATCGCCCACGGCGACTTCCGGCTGGAGAACCTGATCTTCGACCGGTCCCGGCCGGTCGTGCGGGCGGTGCTGGACTGGGAGCTGTCGACCCTCGGCGATCCGCTGGGCGACCTGGCGTACAACTGCATGTTGTATCGCCTGCCGGCGGCCGGCCTGGCGTTTCCCGGTCTGGGAGGCCTCGACCTGGCGGCGTTGGGCCTGCCCGGCGAGGCCGACTACGTCGCCGCCTATTGCCGCCGCACCGGCCGCGATGGGATCGCCGACTGGTGCTTCTACCTGGCGTTCTCGCTGTTCCGCATGGCCGCCATATTGCAAGGCGTCTATGCCCGCGCGCTGCAAGGCAACGCCGCCTCGCCGACCGCCGCCGCCATGGGCGAGATGCCGGGCGTGCTGGCCGAGATCGGCTGGTCCCTGGCGCGCGGCGTCGGCTGACGCCTATCGGCCTTTTGCCAGTTCCAGCTTGGCAATGTCTTCCAGGTGGACCTCGTCGGGGCCGTCGGCCAGCCTGAGCGTGCGCGCCGTGGCGTAGCCTGCGGCCAGGCCGAAATCGACGCTGAGCCCCGCGGCACCGTGCGCCTGGATGGCGCGGTCGATCACCGCCAGTGCCATATTGGGCGCGACCACCTTGATCATCGCGATCTCGGCCCGGGCCGCCTTGTTGCCGATCGTGTCCATCCGCCGCGCGGCGTCGAGCGTCAGCAGCCGCGCCTGGTCGATCTCGACGCGCGAGCGGGCGATGTCCTGGCGGATCGTCCCCTGCTCGGCCAGCGGCCGGCCGAACGCGACGCGCCCCCGCACCCGCCGGCACATCGCCTCCAGCGCCCGTTCCGCCAGGCCGATCAGCCGCATGCAGTGGTGGATCCGCCCCGGACCCAGCCGCGCCTGCGCGATCTCGAAGCCGCGCCCTTCGCCCAGTAGAAGGTTATCCGCCGGGACGCGGACATCGGTGAAGGCGATCTCGGCGTGGCCATGGGGCGCGTCGTCGTAGCCGAACACGGTCAGCGTCCGGACGATCTCGACCCCGGGCGCGTCCATCGCCACCAGGATCATCGACTGCTGCCGGTGGCGCGGTGCCGCCGGGTCGGTCTTGCCCATGACGATGGCGATGCGACAACGCGGGTCAGGCGCGCCGGTGACCCACCATTTGCGGCCGCTGACCACGTAGTCGTCGCCGTCGCGCGCGATCCGGCATTCGATGTTGGTGGCGTCGGACGACGCGACCGCCGGCTCGGTCATCGCGAAGCACGAGCGGATCTCGCCGGCCAGCAATGGCTCCAGCCAGCGTTTCTTCTGCGCCGCCGTGCCATGGCGGACCAGCACTTCCATGTTGCCGGTGTCCGGCGCGCTGCAGTTGAACGCCTCCGGCGCGATCGGCGAGCGCCCCATGATCTCGCACAGCGGCGCGTAGTCCCGGTTGGTCAGGCCGGCGCCCAGGTCGCTGTCCGGCAGGAACAGGTTCCACAGGCCCTCCGCCCGGGCCTTGCGCTTCAGGTCCTCGACGACCGGCGGAATCGACCAGCGCGACGCCAGCCCGGCATGCTGCTCGGCGTAGACCGGCTCCGCCGGATAGACATGGGCTTCCATGAACCGGGCCAACCGCCCGGCCAGCGCGCCCGCGCGCCCCGACATCTCGACCATCGGCGCCTCCCTGGTGTTCGCGTGACCCTCCCATGGACCAGGCATGCGAACAAGCGACGGCGCTAGTCTGGGTCATCCGGCCTTACCGGTCGTGTGACGAGACGTCGGTCGAATGGAGCGGATTCGGCGTCCGATACGCCGCCGCCGGGTGCCGGCGGCGCGTAATGTCGAGCATATATTCTCGGAGGAGGATCGTGTCGCCCGGTCGCGGCGCCCGGCTGGCCGCAGGCCGACCGCAGCGCGGTCCGGCCCGATTGCCGCCGCGTCCAACGGCAGCGGCGGAAAGTGGACAGGGTGTCGGCTACATCAGCCAGTAGGCCGGCCAAACCAGCGACCAGGCGGCATTTTCCATGACCCGCGAGGCGCAATAGCTGACGTAGTAGCACTGGCCGAAGACGCTCGGGGCCGCCTGCGCGAAGGTAATCAGCAGTCCCGCAATGTAGAGAACCGTGAATGAGCCCCAAGGTAAACTACGCATCGTTCTCACCATTTCCTGTGTGTTCCACTCGGCGTCTCGTCGGTTCCGCCGCCTCCTTTCCCGAATGACCGCCGGTGAAGCGAATTTTCGCCCGCTTCACCGGCGGTCCTGTCCGGGTCTAGCGACAGTAATGCCGAATAGTACCTGTCAAAGTCATCGCCGTGTTGTGTCAATGCTGTGACAAAAGCCATACACTATTAGTAAATTGAAAGTTAATTCATTCATATTTACAGTTAATTAATATTAATTAACTATGGTTTTTTCGGTGAAACCGGGAGTTACAGCACATCGATCCTTCTGGCGGATGGTAAACGGCCGATGTGACCGACACGCGTCCTTGTGACAATGACGGAACCCCGGTCCGTACGTCGCACACCGGTCACGGTCGGCGGGACGTCGCGGGCGGCGTCTTCCGGAGTCGGCGTGGGACGCACGGGCCGGCGAGTCGCCGTCACCGGCGGAGCGAGTGCGGCGGTCAGAGTGCCCGGCGCTCCGGCGGCGCCGGCGCAGTCCGGCAGATCGACCGCAGGATGCGATGAAGGCGCCGCGGTTCCATGTCATATCCAAAAGTTATGGAGTTGGAGAATTTCGATATTTGTGGTGATTGAGGCGTCCCGTCATGCTCGGCGAAAGTGACGATCGGCGGCCTGGCGCATTGGCGAACCCCCGGACGTCGGCCGATGGCCACGCGACCGCCGAGCGGAACCCGACGAGCCGATCCGGGAAGGGCCCCAGTGAAGACCGTCTTCGTTCTGTTCGACTCGCTGAACCGCCTTGCGCTGGGCTGCTATGGCGGCGCGGGCATCCGGACGCCGAACTTCGACCGGTTCGCCAAGCGAGCGGTCGCCTTCGACAACCACTATGTCGGCAGCCTGCCTTGCATGCCGGCCCGGCGCGACCTGCACACCGGGCGCCTGTCCTTCTTCCATCGCAGGTGGGGGCCGCTCGAGCCGTTCGACAACTCGATGCCGGAGATCCTCAGCCAGAACGGCGTCTACACCCATCTGATCAGCGACGACCTCCACTATTTCGAGGATGGCGGCGCGACCTTGAAGTGGACCCCATCGGCCGGACAGTCTGGATGCCGGTTTAAGGTGGACGCCTTTCCTCCTCTCACCAAGGGGGCGCCGGTGTTGCGATACGACGCGCTGGCCGATGCCCAGCGCGGGCCGATGCTCGACGGCACCGGCTTCGCCGACATCGGCACGGCGCTGTTCGATCTGGCGAACGATCCGCGCCAGGAGGCGCCGTTGCGCGACGCCGAGATCGAGCTGCGCTTCGATCGCGGCATCCGCACCGTACTCGAGGCGCACGACGCGCCGGCGGAATTCTATGACCGGCACGGGCTTTAGAAGATCCGGCATGGCCCACCCCGGTGGTCCGAGGCGCCGAACCGGGCGTGAGGCCCATGGTCCAAGGGGCCAAGACGTCGGGCGACCATGCCAGCCCGACGGCTCGGGATTGAATTCTAGGGTGATCAGGCGCGCAGCAGGGTCTTCAGATTGACCGCCGGGTCGGCCAGGGCGGCGGGATCGGGTGGCGTGCCGCGCGCGATGAGCCTCTGGGCCACGCGGATGTCGCGCCCGGCCTTGGTGCCGACGCCCAGGCCGCAGGCGGCGACCAGCCGGCCGCCGTCCAGCAGGAACTGCACGACCCTGCCGTCGTCCGCCAGGCTGCCGCGCCGGACCGTGTCGTCGTAGCGGTCGGTCAGGCCGGAGACCTGCAGCATCAGGTCGTACTGATCGGACCACATCCACGGGACCTCGGTGTGGTCCTCGCCGCCGCCGATCATGTTGCGCGCCGCCAGCACCGACTGCTTCTCGGCGTTCTGCCAGGATTCCAGGCGGATGTGCCGGCCATAGAGCGGGTGGAAGGCGCAGGCCGCGTCGCCGGCGGCGAAGATGTCCGGGTCGGAGGTGCGGCAGCCGGCGTCGACGACGATGCCGTTGGCGACCTCCAGGCCGGCCTGCTCGGCCAACTCGACCGCCGGGGTTATGCCGATCGCCACGACGACGACGTCCGCCGGTATGCGGTCCCCGCCCTCCAGGTCGACCGCCTCGACTCGCCCGTCGCCGACGAACCCGGTCGGCCGCGCGCCCAGGTGAATCCGCACGCCTTCGCGGCTGTGACGGTCGTGCAGCAGCGCCGCGATCTCCGCCGGCACGACGCGGCCCATGAGGGTCGGCGCCGCCTCGATCACGGTGACCGCGCAGCCGCGCTTGACCGCGCCGGCGGCGACCTCCAGCCCGATCAGCCCGCCGCCGACGATGGCGACGGCGGCACCCGGCACGACGAGGGCGCGCAGGGCGAGGCAGTCGTCGATGCTGCGCAGAGTGACCACGCCGGAAAGCTCGGCGCCGGCGATCGGCAGGCGCCTCGCCCGCCCGCCGGTGGTCAGCAGCAGCCGCCGGTAGGGCTGGCGGCCGCCGTCGGCGAACACCAGTTGGCGGCGCGCCCGCTCGATGCGCGCCACCCGGCGGCCGGTGTCGACCGCGATTTGCCGGTCGCGATAGAAGTCGGGCGCGTTGAGCGCGCAGTCCGCCGGTTGCTGGTCGCCGACCAGCACGCCCTTGGACAGCGGTGGCCGCTCGTAGGGCAGGTGAGGTTCGGCACCGACCAGCCGCACCGGACCGTCGAACCTGGCGTGCCGCAGAGCCTGGGCGGCCCGTCCGCCGGCATGGCCGGCGCCGACGATGACGAGGGGCGGATCGGCCATTCAGCCGTCGCCGGCGAGGCCGATATAGACTTTGCCATCGTCGACCTTGACCGGATGGGTGCGCAGGTCGACGCACGCCGGCGCACTCTTGGCCTTGCCGGAGGGAATGTGAAAGCGTCCCTGGTGCATCGGGCACTCGATGATCTCACCCAGCACCAGCCCGTCGGCCAGCGTCGCGACCTCGTGGGTGCACAGCCCGTCGGTGGCGTAATAGCCGCTCGGCGTCCGGTAGACGGCGTAGGCCCGATCGCCGTGATCGAACGGCATCACGTCTTCGTCGTCGATCTCGTCCGCTTCGCAGACCAGATGCCAGCTCAGTTCGTCGCTCATGACCCCATGTCGCGATGGTTGTGCAGGAAAGGCCGTTGTCGAAACGATCCTAGCCGCCGGCGCGTCGATACGCCATCTCCCCCCGCTCCAGATCGAACTGGCGGCGCGCGAGGCCGTCCACCTGATCAACCAGAGCCGGCTGGTGCCGCTCAGCGATGGCCAGCGGGCGAGCCTCGCCAACTGCCTGGACATCACCCACGACCGACGCGCCGCCCTGGCCGCCGAGATGGCGCCCGGCTTCCACGAGGGGATACTGAACGGCCTGACCCGGCGGGCCGAACTGGCCGGCGAGGACGGCCAAATCGGCGCCAGGCCCCAGCCGAGGGCACCCGCGCGGCCCGGCCGGCGCAAGAGTTGATGGTCCTGCCGGCGCGAAACCAGCATGCGGCCTGCCGTCGCGGCCGGTATCGCAAGGGATCGGGCATCGGCGGTGAGTTGCATGAGCGCGAATCGATCACGATGGCATCGCCGTCCGGATTGCGCATCGATTCGCCAATTGACGAGCGCCGGCGATGCCCATTAATAGGCAGGCAGCGACATTTGCCTCCATTGCTAGGTCGAGTCGCGAGTGGCCGCCCCGGACAAGGATCGTTCGATTGCTGC
>JAZFQW010000520.1:0-6525 GCA_036445335.1 Alphaproteobacteria bacterium
TCGAACAGCTCGCAGACCAGGGTATAGTCGTCGAGGTGGGCCGACTGCGCGCCGTCGGTCAGGAACAGCACGGCGGCACCGTTGGGGTTCTCGTCGAGCGCGGTGAGCCAGATCGGCTGGTCCGCCGAGGCACCGTCGCGGGCGTTGCCGTGCGGTAGGAACGAACGGTCGCGGTAGGTCCACAGGTGCTGCGTCAGCGCCTCCACCCGCTCGTCGGAACCGGCCATCACCACGGCGCGCCAGCCGCGCTCCAGGGATTTCTCCAACAACCCCGGCAGCGCCTGCTGCAGCGATGTCCGCTGCAGATGGTAGAAGCGGATCTCGGTCATCGGACCATCGCCGCCATCGTCGCCGGCGCGGTGTCCCGCGCCCGGCCCTCCACTCAAGCCTCGTAGTGGTCGGCGACCAGACGGTCGAGCAGACGCACGCCGAAGCCGGTGCCGCCCTTCGGCACGGTGGGCGCGTCCTTGCTGGACCACGTCACGCCGGCGATGTCGAGATGCGCCCAGGGCACCTTGTTGACGAATCGCTGGAGGAACTGGGCGGCAGTGATCGCGCCGCCCCAGCGGTGGCTGGCGATGTTCTTCACGTCGGCGATATCGCTGTCGATCTCGCGGTCGTACTCCTCGCCCAGCGGCATCGGCCAGACCTTCTCGCCGACCGACTTGCCGGCCGCGACCAAACGGTCGGCAAGCTGCTGGTCGCTGGCGAAGACACCGGCCTGATGCATGCCCAGCGACACGATCATGGCGCCGGTCAGGGTCGCCAGATCGACCATGAGCCTGGGCTTGAAGCGGTCCTGCGTGTACCAGAGGGCGTCGGCGAGGACCAGCCGGCCCTCGGCGTCGGTGTTCAGCACCTCGATCGTCTTGCCCGACAGCGAGGTGACGATATCGCCGGGCCGCTGCGCCGCTCCGGACGGCATGTTCTCCACGATGCCGATTACGCCGATCGCGTTGACCTTGGCCTTGCGCCCGGCCAGCGCCTTCATCAGCCCGGTCACGACGCCGGCGCCGCCCATGTCCCACTTCATGTCGCCCATGCCGGCGGCCGGCTTCAGCGAGATGCCGCCAGTGTCGAAGGTGACACCCTTGCCGACGAAGGCGATCGGGGCCGGGTCCTTGGCCTTGGGCGCGCCCTTCCACTGCATGACCACCAGCCGGCTCTCGCGGGTCGACCCCATGCCGACGGCCAGCAGCGCGCCCATGCCCAGTTTCTTCAGCTTCTTCTCGTCGAGCACCTCGATCGTCAGGCCCAGATCGGCGAGCGCCAGGCAGCGCTCGGCGAAGGTCTCGGGATACAGCACGTTCGGCGGCTCGGAGACCAGATCGCGGGTCAGGAAGACGCCGGCGGCGACCTTCTCCAGCGGCGCGAACGCCTTTCTCGCCGCGGCATGGCCGTCGGTCATCACCGTCATCTTCTTCAGTGACGGCTTGGACTCCGGCTTCAGCTGGGTGCGGTACTTGTCGAACCGGTAGGACCGCAGCAGCGCGCCATAGGCCAGGTAGGCGGCCGCGTCGGCCGGTGTCAGCGTGCCGGTCTCCACGCCGTCGAGGCGGACCGCCGCCGCGGTCTCGCCGATCTGGTTCAGGTGCGCCACCAGCGCCCCGCCGACCCGCTGCCACGCCAGGGCGTCGAGACCCTTGCGGTCGCCCAGCCCGACCAGCACGATCCGCGCTGCGTCGACGCCCGGCGGGCTCAGCACCGACAACCGCTCCTTCACCTTGCCGGTGAACCTGGCACTGGCCGAAATCGCCCGGCCGAGCATGCCGCCGGCGGCCTTGTCGATCTCGGCGGCCGGCGGGGTCAGCTTGCCACCGGCGACGACGCCGAGGGCGAGCGCACCCGACTTCGGCAAGGACGGGGCGGCATAGCTAATCTTCATCAAAAAACCTCATTATTTCCGGTAGTACCGAGGAGCGGGGATGGTGACCAAGTCGGCTAGGAGCGTATCCGAGTAATGCTTGTGGTCCGCATCGACCAGGGATACGAGAGTGTTAGGAGCGGGCGCGCCGGCGATGCCGGGCGCATCGTCAAGCGCCCGCGACGCGGCATTCACGTATCCCTGGTCGACCCGCAGGGTCGCGTTTTCTAGGGCTTGGGACGTCGTCTGGCGCCGCTCGCGATGCGCCGGCATCGCCACGCGACGACATCCTAGCCCAAGCCCTTGAAAACGCGGTGCGGACCATAAGCATTACTCGGACAGGCTCCAAAGATCCGGACGAGTTGGCCCACCGGCGGTCGAGCCGGCCGGGACTCCGATGTCCCAACCGCCAGTCGAGTCGGATATAGTACGCGACGATGAATCGTATCAGCCTTTATATTCTGCGTCACCTGACTGTTGCCACCGTGATCGCCACCGCGATCCTGGCGTTCGCGATCTGGCTGACGCAGTCGCTGAGGTTGATTGAGGTGATCGTCGACGGGTCGGCGCCGTTTCACATATTCCTGCGCATGGTCCTGACGACCATGCCCAACTTCCTGACCATCGTGCTGCCGATCGGACTGGTCTGCGCCGTGCTGTTCACCTACAACCGGTTCCTCGCCGATTCGGAGATGGTCGTGATGCGCGCGGTCGGGTTGAGCCCGATGCAATTGGCCCGGCCGGCGCTGATTCTGGCCTTCGCCGTCGCCGGAGTCGGCTATGCCATGAACCTCTATTTTCTACCGTTGGCGAACCAGGACTACCAGCGCCTGCGGGAACTGGTGGAGACCGAGTATTCCACCGTGTTCCTGCGTGAGGGACAGTTCAACGACGTCGGCGACGGCATCACCGTCTATTTCCGCGAGCGCCACCGATCGGGCGAGCTGGTGGGCATCCTGATCCACGACAATCGCCTGCCCGACCAGCCGATCACGATGATCGCCGAGCGCGGGGTGATCGCCCAGACCGAAAGTGGCCCGCGGGTGCTGATGTTCAACGGCAACCGGCAGCAGGCCGATCAGACCGACGGCAGTCTGAACGTCCTCTATTTCGAGGAATACGCGCTGGACATGGAGATCCTGAAGCCTGAGGTCGGCCAGCGCTGGCGGCGCCCGAGGGAACGGTTCCTGCCCGACCTGTTGCACCCCGACCTCAGCGATCCACAGGACCGGCGGTTCGAGTCGCGGCTGATCAGCACCGGCCACCAGCGCTTGTCGTCGCCGCTGTTGTCGCTGGCGTTCACCGCGATCGCGCTGGCCGCCCTGCTGTTCGGCGACTTCAGCCGCCGCGGCCAGGGGCCACGGGTCGCCATCGCGCTGTGCGGCGTTGTGCTGCTGCAGGCGTGTGATTTCGCCATGACGACCCTGACCCGCCGCACCCTCGGATTTTCGGTGCTGTTGTACGCGGTGCCGCTGACCGCCTTCGCCGCCGCGCTGTTGGTCATGTATCTGCGCCCGCCGCGGCGCTGGTTCCGCACCGCCGCACCAGCGCCGTAGGCGATGCAGATCTCTCCCACCCTCTCCGGCTATATCGGCCGCCAATTCCTCGGCTGGTTCTTCAGCTTCCTGCTTGTCCTGGTCGGCGTGATCCTGCTGTTCGAATTCATCGAGCTGGTCAGGCGCGCCGCCACCCGGCCGCAGGTCACGATGCTGATGGCGTTGCAGATGACCCTGCTGAAGCTGCCGGAGCTGTTGCAGGCGCTGTTCCACTTCATCGTCCTGTTCAGCGCCATGTTCACGTTCTGGCGCCTGACTCGCAACCAGGAGCTGGTGGTGGCGCGGGCGGCCGGGGTCTCGGCCTGGCAGTTCCTGATGCCGGTGATGCTGGCGGCGGCGCTGATCGGGGTCGTCAATGTCGGCCTGATCAACCCGGTGGGCGCGGCGATGTTCGCCAAGTTCGAGGAGATGGAGGACCGGTATCTGCGCGGCCGGACCAACCTGCTGAAGATCTCCCGCAGCGGACTGTGGCTGAGACAGCGCGACGAGGCCGGAATTTCGGTGATCTTCGCCGAGCGCACCGAGTCCAGCGAGGTCGCCCTGAAGGACGTCATCATCTTCCTGTACGACAACGACGACGCCTACCGCGGACGCATCGACGCCGCCAGCGCGGCGCTCAGAAGCGGTTTCTGGGACGTGCGCGACGCCTGGATCACCACCGAGGCGACCATGCGCGAGCATGTCGACCAATACCGTCTGGAAACCGACCTGACGCTGGAAAAGATCCACGAGAGCTTCGCCTCGCCGCAGACGCTGTCGTTCTGGGATCTGCCCAGATTCATCGAAACGCTGGAAGCCACCGGCTTTTCCGCGCTGATCCACCGGATCTACTACAACACCCTGCTGGCGCAACCGCTGCTGCTGGCCGCCATGGTGCTGTTCGCCGCGGCATTCTCGTTGCGGCAGGCGCGGCGCGGGGGCACGCTGATCATGGTGATTGCCGGCGTGCTGACAGGATTCCTGCTGTTCATCCTCAACGACGTGGTCGTCGCGCTTGGACTGACCCAGGCAATTCCCGTGCGGATGGCGGCCTGGTCGCCGGCCGGCGTCGCCATCCTGATCGGCACGGCGACCCTCTTGCACCTCGAGGATGGTTAACCCGCAACTCTCACGCTGGCCACCGCCGCGGTCGCGCCCGCCTGTGGCATTGACGCCGATCGGGTGCTATGTCCTGGGAAATTGGAATCAAGATCGCCGCGAATTGCCGATATGAATAGAGTGTTCGCAATTGTGTTGACGGTCGCGGCCTTGTCGACGGCGCTGCTGGCTTTCGCCACGACCGCCCCGGCTCAGGACTCGGTAACGCAACAGCACATCGAGCGCATCGCCGCGGTGGTCAACGACGACGTCATCTCGACTTCGGACATCCGCGCACGGCTCCGGCTCGACATGCTGGCATCGGGTCTGCAGCCGTCGCAGGACAACCAGCAGCGGCTGCTGCCGCGGGTCGTGCGGACCCTGGTCAACGAAAGACTGCAGGTCCAGGAGGCCGAGCGCTTCGGGATCGAAGTCGAGGAACCGGAGATCGTCGACGCCCTTGCCGACATCGCCGGCCAGAATGGTATGTCGAGCGACACGATGCAGGCGCTGTTGGTGGAGAATGGCATCCCGATCTCGGCGCTGGTGGAGCAGATCCGCGCGCGAATCTCGTGGCAGCGGCTGACCCGTGGCCGACTTTGGCCGTCCATCGATATCGGCGACGAGGAGATCGACGAGACCATCGCCCGCTACCAGGCCAACCAGGGGCGGCCGGAATATCTGCTGGCGGAGATATTCCTGGCCGTGGAGTCGCCCGAGGAGGAGACCGAGGTGCGGCAGCTGGCCGAGCAGCTGGTCGGCGAAATCCGCCAGGATGTGCCGTTCCCGCGGGTTGCCCGGCAGTTCAGCCAGGCCGCCGATGCCGCCAATGGCGGCGACCTGGGATGGATCATCGAAGGACAGCTCGACCCGGCGCTGGACGCGGCGATTGGGCGCCTGAGCCCGGGCCAGCTTTCGCCGCCGATCCGCACCCTGTCGGGATACCACATCCTGCTGCTGCGCCAACAGCGCCGCGTGGCGGTCGCGGAATCCGCGGACGCGGTCATCACGCTGCATCAACTGGCTTTAGGCATACCGCCGGACTCGAGCCGGGCGGAGGTCGAGCGGGTGATGGCGACCGCGCAGTCGGCCAGCGAGACGATCCGCGGTTGCGACGCGCTTGTCGAACACGCCGCCGCGCTGGATGCCGGACACCTGTTCGACGCTGGCAGCGGTCCGATGCACGAACTGCCCGGGCCGATCCGCGAGGCCGTGCAGTACCTCGAGGAAGGCGAGCCGAGCGCACCGATCAGGTTGCCGGACGGGGTTGTCGTCTACATGGTGTGCGACCGCGAATCGCCGGGGCTGAGCCTGCCCGGCCGCGACGAGATTCGCGAGAACCTGGCCGAGGCGCGTCTGGATATGCTGCAGCGACGCTATCTCCGCGATCTGCGCAACGCCGCCTACATCGATTTGCGGGTCTAGGAGCCTGTCCGTCCGGTTGAAAATCGAATAGGTCACGCAGCCGCTCGTACAGGGCCACTTCGATCTGGTCTTTGTTCAACAGCAGATGATCGAGGCTGCGGTACCAACGCTGCAACTGGGCCAGGTCGACCTGCACACGTCTCTGCTGTTTCCAATGCGCTACATAGCGGCGCCCGTGGCGGTCGCACACGTAATCGGTTTCCAGCCACCCCGCCAACGCATGTTCGCTGCCAGGACGTACCAGCCGGTTGGCCACCAGCGCCAAGATGCGACTGGGCCAGTCGTCGTCGGGATCTTCTTCCGGCAGCAGGCGCGACCAGCGACGGCCCACATCCAGGATTTGCCACAGACCCAGTTGCTCGAACAGGTGCCGCGCCACGAGCATGGGGCCCCAGGTGCTGGCTTCGAGGACCTCGATTGGTCCTTCTTCAGCCAGCTGCTTGGCGATTTGTTGCTGATCATCTTCCCCACACAGCAAGCGATTGAGCATCGGCAAGACGGCCTCAAGGGTATCGCGGCGTCCGAGGTTGGCGATGACCTTTTGCTTGACACGGCCGTTCTCACGGACCGAGCTGACAATCCGCACATATTCGTGAACGGTGC
>JAZFQW010000521.1:0-2031 GCA_036445335.1 Alphaproteobacteria bacterium
GCTTCGGCGAGCCGTTCTTTGTCCGGCTTGTTGAGCGCGGTGCGGGACAGGCCACTAAGCCCGGGGCGCCCCCAGCTAGGCTTGGTGGTCGACCGCCACCACGGCGACGCAGTTGCCGCGCTCCACACGGCCCGGATGGCGGCGGGCGTACAGCATGCCCGAGCTCTTGAACAAGGCCGGCACCGGGGGGCGCCCGGGATCATCGAGGAAGTGCACGAGGCCGGCCGGAGTGCCTTCGTCGACCGCGGTGCCCTTGTCGTGCAGGGGCTCGAACACACCGGCGACCGGCGCGTAGACATAGCCGTCGGCGCCCGGGACCCGTACCACCCGGCTGCGCGACGCGGTCGGCGGCGTGGTTTCCGTCGACTCCATTATGCCGAGATGGGCCAGCAGGTTGCGCACGCCACGCTCGCCGACGCGCAGGGCGTCGATCGACACCGCCCCGCCGCGGCCGAGCTCGGTCCCCACCGTCACCAGGCCGGCCCGCACCGCCGACGCGGTGGAGGTTCGCGGTTCGCCGAGGTTGTCGAGCACCACCGTGTGCGGGGCGTCGAACGCCAACACCGCCTCCAAATTGCGCCGCGTACGACCCGGGTCGAACGCCAACACCGCCTCCAAATTGCGCCGCGTACGACCCGGGTCGTCGGCGGGCTCGACGATGCCGCTGGGCAGGATGTCCAGCGATGAGCCGCCCGAATGCAGGTCCACGAAGGCGTCGGCCATGGCAAACAACACGTCGTGCACGTAGTGGACGATCTGCCGGGTCATGGTGCCGCGCGGATCGCCGGGAAAGCAGCGGTTGAAATTGAGTCCGTCGACCGGCGATGTGCGCCGACCGGCGACCACGGCGGGCGTGTTTATGGCCGGGATGATGATCAGCCGGCCTTGAATCTCGGCGGCATCCAGATCGCGAATGATGCGGCCGAGGATGATCGGTCCTTCGTACTCGTCGCCGTGGTTGCCACCCTCGAGCAGCACGGTCGGACCGGTGCCGTTCTTGATCACCGCGATTGGGATCGGCATGACCCCCCAGGCGTCCTCATGTGGCGAATGCGGCAGGTTGAGGGTCGAGACCTGCTTGCCGTCGGCGTCGAAATCGATGTCGGAGAGGATCGGAGACGTGGTGGCCATGACAAAAGCCTGGTTCCTTGACGCGACGCCGGCCTCGCCGGACCGGCGTCGAAGCGCAGCGTCGGCCGGGGCGGTGGCAAGCGCCCCGGCCGAGAGCGGCGGCGGATCAGAACGACGGCAGGTCGGCCATCGGCTCGCCCATCCACTTTTGGTGCAGCTCGTTCAGCTTGCCGGTCATCTTGCTGTAGAAGATGAAGGTGTCGAGCCAGCGCAACAAGTTGAACTCCCCGTGCCGCACGCCCATGTGCGCCGGGCTGGTGCGGATCTTGTAGACCGATGCGAACTCCTTGTCCGGGTTCTGATCGGCGAGCGCCCGGGCGACAATGTTGGCCGTGCCCATCACGTCGACCTGGCCCGATACGTAGGCCGCGGCGGTGGTCGCGTCGTCCTCGAAGCGGACGATGTTGCCGTCGGGATGCAGCTCGGTGATCGAGATGTCCTGGGTGGTGCCGCGCGGCACGCCGATCTTGATATCACCCAGGTCCTTGGCGTTCGCGGCCTTGTACTTCGCCGGCCCGAAGATGCCGATATAGAGGCTGGAGTAAGGCGAGCTGAACATGATCGACTTGGCGCGCTGCGGCGTAGCACCCATCACCGCGATGACGATATCGAGCTTGTTGGTGACCAGATAGGGGATGCGGTTGATGCCGGTGATCTGCTGCAATTTCAGTTCGACTCCGAGTTCCTTGGCGATCAGGTTGGCGATGTCGATATCGAGCCCGGCCGGCTTCTGGTTCTCGTCGACGAAGCCGAAGACCGGCACGTCGAGCGGCACGCCGATGCGCACCACGCCCTTATCCAGGATGTCCTGCATGTTGTCGGCCTGCCCGGGGCTGGCCGTCGGGCCGAGCGCCAGCAGGGCGGTCGTTATCGCTGTTTTTAGAAAACGCATGGGTTCAT
>JAZFQW010000522.1:0-2108 GCA_036445335.1 Alphaproteobacteria bacterium
TGCCCCGAGGCCATGACCAGGACCGGCACAAGGATCACCAGCGTGCCGATGGTGGTGCCAAAATTGCGCCACAACAGTAGCGCCGGCGGCAGCAGATAGAGGATCTGCATCAGGGTCTGGGAGGCCAGCCAGGGATCGCGGCGCAGCAGCGTCCATTCCTTGCGCCGCAGCGCGCGCTTGGTCGACGCCTGGCGGAATCCGTCGATGCGCCGCCGCGTCCGTTTGGCTCCGAAGGCGACTCCGGACGCCGCGATGACGTGATCGCCGAAGCGTGCCGAGAACACGCCGGTGACGATGACCAGCGCCCCCAGGCTGACCCCCAGCACGACGACCAGCGCCGTCGGATCCCCCATGGCGGCACGGGCCGGCCACCAGATCGGGCTGGTGAGGTCCGGCACCAGGGCGACGATCGCGTCCGACCGCAGGATCGAAAGCCGCGAGTAGCTGCCGGTGTACAGGATGGCCGCCGCCTGGACGCCGATCACGAACGCGGCGCCGACGACCGCCGCCACGATCTGCGAGATCAACCGCGTCCGCTTGGGACCCAGCGTGCGAAACAGCGCGACCGTCACGACCACGGCCAGCGCCGCCGAAATGGCGGCCATGCCGCACAGCACGCCATAGGCGGCGAGCCACCGGGCCCCGGCGTGGACCGCCAAGGCGTTGATGAACGGGCCGGCCAACAGCATCGCCAGCAGCATCGTCGAAAGCGCGATGGCGCCGATGCGGACGGCGAAGACGCGGCGGACCGAGGCCGGCGACGACAGGATGAGATCGAGGTCCGACCGCGCATAGAAGGCCCGAGTGACCGACTCCATCGCCTGGGACAGCATCGCCGACCAGGACAGAAACGCACAGCCCGTGACCATGACCAGCGTTGTCTTGTCCGGCGCTATGCCGGCGCCCGCGACCGGCGCGACGATGGCATAGGCCAGCAGATGCGCCAGGGCGGCAAGGACGACGATCGCCAGCGCCACCAGGGGCTCGCGCCCGCGCTTGCCGGCCGTCATCATGGACAGCCAGTCGCGCCATACGAGGCCGAGCTCGTGCCGCGCCAACCAGCCCAGGGTCGCCGGCCGGCTCATGCCGCGGTGCTCTGCTCCGCGACCAGGTCGAGGAAGATCTCCTCGAGGCTGCCGCGGCCATTGCCGGCCTGGCGCCGCAGCTCGTCCAGGGTGCCCTCGGCGATCAGCCGCCCGTTGGCGATGACGCCGATGCGCTCGGCCATGCGCTCCGCGACCTCGAGAATATGAGTGGTCATGATAACCGTCACGCCGTCGCGAACGCGCTGCGCCAGCACGTCCTTGACCAGACGGGCCGAACCGGCGTCGAGGCCGGTCAGCGGTTCGTCGAGGATGAGCAGCCGCGGATCGTGAACCAGCGCGCCGGCCAGCGCGACCTTCTGGCGCATGCCCCTGGAAAAGCTCTGGCAACGCTCGTGGGCGTGCGGGGCGAGACCGAGCCACTCGATGAGTTCGCGCGCCCGTGCCTCGGCGGTCGCCGCGTCGATGCTCCACAGCCCCGCGACGAATTCGAGATATTCGAACGGCGTCAGCTTGTCGTAAATCATCGGCTCGTCGGAGACCCAGGCGATCATCCGCTTGGACTCGATCGGGTCCCGCAGCGCGTCGATCCCGAATACCGAAATCGCGCCGGCATCGGGCTGCAACAACCCAGCGACCATTCGCAGTGTCGTGGTCTTGCCCGCCCCGTTCGGTCCCAGCAGGGCGTAGAACTCGCCGGCGCGGATGGTCAGCTCCAGGCCATCGACCGCCGGTCTGTCGAAGCGCTTCTCCAGGCCTCTGATCTCGAGGGCGGCCACCGGACTGCTCATCTCGCCTCAACGTCTGCTCGGGCCGGCCCAAAGGCGGGCTTTCCCCGAATGAATACGACGATAAGGTTTCGGAGACTTAAAGCCGGGTTAGGAGCCTGTCCGAGTATTCCGATCGTTGAAACAATAGGAATGTTACGCGCAACCGTTTGGCACGTAATTGCGAAAGTGAGTATAATACCTTTTCATTAGTTTCAATTTTGGAGCTTGCTCGTTATTGCTCGGACAGGCTCCTAGCCTGCACTTCTCATACTGGCCACGGTCTGCGCGGCGCTGT
>JAZFQW010000523.1:0-3596 GCA_036445335.1 Alphaproteobacteria bacterium
CCGCCTGCCTGCGCATCAACCCCGGCAACATCGGGTCGAAGGCGCGCGTCGCCGAGGTGGTGAGGGCGGCGCGCGACAATGGCTGCTCGATGCGCATCGGCGTCAACGCCGGCAGCCTGGAGCGCGACCTCTTGGAGCGCCACGGCGAGCCCTGCCCCGAGGCGATGGTGGAGAGCGCGCTCAATCACGCGCGGGCACTGGAGGACGAGGATTTCCGCGAGTTCAAGATCAGCGTCAAGGCGTCCGACGTGTTCCTGGCGGTGGCGGCGTACCAGCAGCTCGCCGAAGCCTGCGACTATCCGCTGCATATCGGCATCACCGAGGCCGGCGGCTTGCGCGCCGGCACGGTGAAGAGCGCCGTCGGCATGGGCATGCTGCTGTGGTCGGGCATCGGCGACACCATCCGCGTGTCGCTGTCGGCCGACCCGGTCGAGGAGGTCGCGGTCGGCTACGAGATGCTCAAGTCGCTGGGCCTGCGCCGCCGTGGGGTCACGGTGATCTCGTGCCCGTCCTGCGCTCGCCAGCAGTTCGACGTGATCGCCACCGTCGGCGTGCTGGAGGAGCGGCTGGCCCACATCATCACGCCGATGACCGTGTCGGTGATCGGCTGCGTGGTCAACGGTCCGGGCGAGGCGACGATGACCGACATTGGCTTCACCGGCGGCGGCCGCGGCACCCACCAGGTCTACGTAAACGGGCTGCCGCACCACCGGCTGACCGACGCCGCCATCGTCGACCATCTGGTCGAGATGGTCGAGGCCAAGGCGGCGGAGATCGAGGCGGCGGACGCCGCGGAGGATGCCGCTCGGCCGGCCGACGACGTGCCGGCCGCGGCGCAGTAGCGTACCGTCGCGCGATCACCCTAGTCTGAGCGTAGGGACCATATTCGACGCCCTCCAGGCCGGCAGGACGCGGCCGGCGGCGCGATCGACGGGATTCTGACCGGTGAGTCTTGAGAATAGTTTCGACAAGGTGCTGGCGCGCGTCGCGGAGCTGCGCGACGCGCTGGCCTCGGGCACGCTCGGCGCGCAAGCGCTGACCGCCGCGTCGAAGGAGTACGCCGAGCTTGAGCCGGTCGCCGAGCGGATCGCGGCGCTGCGCGCGCACCGCGACGAGCTGGCCGACCTGGCCCAGATGATGACCGACGCCGACAGCGACGCCGAGATGCGGGCGCTGGCGGAGCAGGAGTTCCTGGCGCTCAAGGACCACCTGCCGGGGCTCGAGCGCGGCCTGCAGGTGCTGCTGCTGCCGCGCGACGAGGCCGACGAGAAGAACGCCATCCTGGAGGTCCGCGCCGGCACCGGCGGCGACGAGGCGGCGCTGTTCGCCGCCGACCTGTTCGCCATGTACCAGCGCTATGCCGCGATGCGGCGCTGGCGGTTCGAGGTGATGGCGGCGAACGAGACCGGCATCGGCGGCTACAAGGAGGCGATCGCCGCGATCACCGGCCGCAACGTGTTCGCCCGGCTGAAGTTCGAATCGGGCGTCCACCGGGTGCAGCGCGTGCCGGAGACCGAGACCCAGGGCCGCATTCACACCTCCGCCGCCACCGTCGCGGTGCTGCCGCAGGCCGAGGACGTCGATATCGAGATCGACGACAAGGACCTGCGCGTCGACGTGTTCCGCGCGTCGGGCGCCGGCGGCCAGCACGTCAACCGCACCGAGAGCGCGGTGCGCATCACCCACCTGCCCACCGGCATCGTCGTCAGCCAGCAGGACGAGAAGTCGCAGCACAAGAACCGCGCCAAGGCGATGAAGATCCTGGCGGCCCGGCTGTACGACCGCAGGCGCGCCGAGCTGGCCGACGCCCGCGCCGCCGATCGCCGGGCCCAGGTCGGCTCCGGCGACCGGTCGGAGAAGGTCCGCACCTACAATTTCCCGCAGAGCCGGGTCACCGATCACCGCATCAACCTGACCCTTCACAAGCTCGACAAGGTGCTGACCGGCGAGGCGCTGGACGAGATCATCGACGCCCTGATATCCGAGGACGAGGCGGCGCGCCTCGCCGAGATCGAGTGAGCCGGCCGGCGGCGATGGCGGATCCGGGGGCCGACCGGCCCACGGTGGCCGAGGCGGTGGCCGAGGTGGCGCGGCGGCTGGCCGCGGCGGGCGTCGACGACGCGGTCGCCGATGCCAGGCTGCTGGCGCGGCACGCGCTCAGGCTCGACCGGTCGCGGCTGCTGGCCGACCGCGACCACCGGCTGAGCGCTGCCCAGTGGGCCGAACTCGACCGCCTTGCGGCGCGCCGGGCGCGGCGCGAGCCGGTGTCGCGCATCGTCGGCGTGCGCGAGTTCTGGAGCCTGGACTTCGCGCTGACGGCGGCCACGCTGGACCCGCGACCGGACAGCGAGACCGTAGTCGACGCGGCGCTGGCGCGGGTGCCCGACCGGTCCGCGCCGGTCACCGTGCTCGACCTGGGCACCGGGTCGGGATGCCTCCTGCTGGCGCTGTTGAGCGAGCTGCCGAACGGCTGGGGCGTCGGCGTCGACCGCAGCGCTGCCGCGGCGGCCATGGCGCGCCGCAACGCCAGCCGCCTTGGCCTGGCGCGCCGGGCGGCGTTCGTCACCGGCGACTGGGGCGCGGCGCTGGATGGCGCCTTCGATCTTGTGGTGGCCAATCCGCCCTATGTCGCCGACGCCGAATTCGCCGGCCTGGCGCCCGAGGTGGCGCGGTTCGACCCGCCGCTGGCCCTGGCCGGCGGGGCGGACGGGCTGGACGCCCATCGCGCCCTGGCGGACACGGTGGCCGGGCTCGTGGTCCCGGGTGGATGGGCGCTGGTCGAGGTCGGCGCCGGGCAGGCCGACGCGGTGGCGGCGCTGCTCGACCGGGCCGGCCTGCGCGACCTCGCGTCGGTGGCCGATCTGGCCGGAATCCCCCGCTGTGTGGCGGGCAGAAAGTGATTGGAATTCCGCGGGCAGGGGAGTAGGTTCGGCACCAGCGAAAGGCCCGGAGGCAAACCTCCGGAAGGTCGTGCAGCTTCCCAATAATGCTGCGGCTCATGGGACACCCGTCGAACGGCGATAACGTCGAGGCGGTTTCGCGCAAGACCGACCGCGCAGCGGTTCGGCACGTAACCACAAGGCGAAGTAAGGGTTAGATGAGACAAGGACCGAGCAACCGGCGTGCGCGGGGGCGGGGCAGTAATCCCGGCCGTCGTGGCAATCTTCCCAATCGCAATCAATCCTTCGACAGCAACGGACCTGACGTGCGCATCCGCGGCAACGCCTATCAGGTCAACGAGAAATACCAAGCCTTGGCGCGCGACGCCTCGGCGACCGGCGACCGTGTCATGGCGGAGAATTACCTTCAGCACGCCGAGCACTATTACCGCATCATCAGCGCGATGAACGAGGCGCACAGCCAGACGCAGCAGCCGTACGACGGCGCCGGCCGGGACGGCGTCGCTCGGGACGGCAACGGACGCGACAACGGGCAGCGCGGTGCCCTACGCGACGGCGGCCCGCCGCGCGACCGCGCCGTGGTCCGGCCGGACCCGACGCCCAGCGATCCGCGCGAGGTGGACTCGGGCCAGAGCATGGAATTCGGCGAGGATCCGCGCCAGCCCGACGCCCGCGAGCAGCGCGCCGACGACGCCA
>JAZFQW010000524.1:0-4799 GCA_036445335.1 Alphaproteobacteria bacterium
CCGCGCCATAGGCCTCAAGGATCGCCTGGAACCGTGCCAGCGAAAGCGCTGCTCCAAAGTGGCCGTCTTCAGTCATCTCACTGTGCTCCCAACAGGTCGGCAACCAGCGGCGCCAGTCGCCGGCGCAACGCGCGGCGGCCGCGGGACAGCAGCGATTCCAGCGCCTCGACGCTGACTTCCAGGGCGGCGGCCGCTTCCTGGCCGCTCAGCCCTTGGTAGTGAACCAGGATCAGCGCGGTGCTCTGTCGCTGGGGCAACTGGGCGAGCGCGTGGCGCACGGCGCGGCTCCGGTCCAGGCCGGTGTCCAGGTCGCCCGGGTCCGCCGGCACCGCGCCGGCGTCCGCCAACGCGTCCAGCGACAGCGGCCGCTCGCCGCGCCGCCGGTCGATGCAGAGATTGGTCGCCACGCGGTAGAGCCACGCCCGCAGGCCGGGTCCGCCCCGGCGCCAGGTACCGACCTTGCCCAGCAGCCGGATGAAGGTCTCCTGGGCGATATCCTCGGCCTCGGCGGCGTCGCCCAGCCGATGCCAGGCATAGCCGACGATCGCCGCCAGATGGGCACGCACCAGGGCGCGCCAGGCCGCGCGGTCGCCGGCGGCGACGCGGCGGATCAGGTCGTCGTCGTCCGCGGACCGATCCGCTGCGTGGTCTCGCCGCCATGCCACCACGTCAGCGGCGATGGCGACGGGTGAGGTTCGGCACCTCCGATGGCTCCAGCGACCCGTCGCCATCGGTGTCGCGCCGCCCGAACCAGCGCTCGGACGGGGCGGCGATCTCTTCGGCGGTCAGGCTGCCGTCGCCGTCGGCGTCGTAAAGGTCGAACAAGGTGCTGGTGCCCAGGCTCTGGAACCAGCGCCCCCTGCGGCCGAACTCGTCCACCGACAGTTCGCCGTCGCCGTCGAGGTCGGCCGCACCGATCAGCCGCTGCTGCTCCGCCGTGACCTCGCCGAGGCCGATGCGCCCGTCGCCGTCGGTATCCAGCATCATGAACATCCTCGCCTGACCCGGCCGGTCGCCGCGGGCGGGACCGCCGCGCTCGTCCTGCGCCAACGCGGTGCCGGCGCCGATTGCGACAAGCGCGGCAACGATCAGGGTCAGCGTGCGCTTGAAAAAAACGGTCATAAGAGACTCTCCTTCCGGGGGTTGTCACGTCGCGATATTCCGCATGTACAACCCATCACGGACGTCGGCGGTGATTTCCGTCGCACTTTTCGTGTCCGACTGGCCCACATCTCTCACATTGGCCACGGTCGGCGTGACAGCGCCGCGCAGATCGTGGCCGGTGTGAGAAGTGCGGGCTCGCGCCACGACCTCCAGCGGCATCCCTGCGGTGATCTCGGCGATCAGCCGTATATCCCGGACCGCGATCGCGTACATCCGCGTCTCCAAGGGGCTGGTCACCGGCGCCGGGTCAGCGCGATTACCGCAGGTCCGTGCCGCGTTCCGAGGTCGGGGCCCGACCGGCGACCGTCCAGTACAACGGGTGCTCGGGTCGGAATACCCTGATTACGTCGCCGGCGGCCTCGATCGAGTCGTGCGGCCGCTGGGGTTCGGAAGTCCTTCGCAGTACGACGAAGTCCTCGTTCGGCGGCAAGCCATAGAATTTTGCGCCGTTGAGGGAGGCGAACGCCTCCAGAACCCCCAGCGCCGCGTCCTCCTCGAAGACGTGCGCCAGGCATTCCAAGGTGTTGGGGGCGTTGAAGATCCCGGCGCATCCGCAGTCGCTCTCCTTCGACTGGGCCGGGTGCGGCGCCGAATCTGTGCCCAGGAAGAACCGCCGGTCGCCCGACGTCGCCGCCTTTCTCAATGCGAGCCGGTCCCCCTCGCGCTTCGCCACTGGCAGGCAGTACATGTGCGGGCGCAGCCCACCCTTGAACAGAGCGTTCCGGTTGATCATCAGGTGGTGCGGCGTGATCGTGGCGCCCAGTCCATCCTGGTGCGCCAGCACGTACTGCACCCCGACCGCCGACGTCGCGTGCTCCAGGACGATCTTCAGGCCCGGGAAGCCGATGCGGACCGGGTCCAGGACACGCTCGATGAACACCGCCTCCCGATCGAAGACGTCTACGTCGGCGTCGACGACCTCGCCGTGGACCAGCAAGGGCATGCCGATGTCCTGCATGACCTCAAGGGCGCGATGGATGCGCGTGATCGACGTGACGCCGCTCTCGGAGTTCGTCGTCGCGCCGGCCGGATACAGCTTCGCGGCGCTGAAGACGCCGTCGCCGTGACCCCTGCGCAGCTCGTCCGGCGCGGTATCGTCCGTCAGGTAGCAGGTCATCAACGGCTCGAATTCACTCCCGGGCGGCAGCGCCGCCAGGATGCGCTCGCGGTAAGCGACGGCGGCAGCCACCGTCGTCACCGGCGGCACCAGATTGGGCATGACGATGGCGCGCCCGAAAATGCTGGCGGTATGAGGCAACACCGCACGCAGCATCGCTCCGTCGCGAAGGTGGACATGCCAGTCGTCTGGCCGCCGTATGGTCATGGTCGCGCCGGTCATGCCCCCTCCAGAACAGCCTAGTAGAGAATTTCGACGCCCTTCGGAAATTCGTCAATGTCCATCGCCTCTCGCGGGTGATGGGCCTGGTGAGGAACGCCTCCAGGTGGTTGAAATCAATGACCTTCTCCAGACCCTCGGCGAAGACGCGGGACATCGGCATGACCGGGTCGGAATGCCTGATGTCGCCGACATGTACCGACGAACCGGCGGCCACGCCGCCCGGCGCCGATGGCGAGTGTGGTCCACGTGGGCTCACCGGCGACCGATTCGGATCGGCGCCAGCGCGCGACGCTGCCCCGAGACCGGGACGTCGGGCTTGCCGGGCGATCCGCGGGAGCCGCGACGGTCGATCGGTCACGACGATCCACACGGCTTGGAGGTCGACCGGTGTCCGGAACTCAACTCTCACGCTATCTGCGGTTGGGCAATCGACAATATTTTTTCTTTTAAGTTGATTCCAATCCTCCCCCGATACCTGTATGAAATGCCCGCCGTTGGCGCCGATGGGGGCAGTACCTTCCGGCGGAGCCGCTTCAGTTTTCACTACGCGAATGAGTCAGCCGATGCGCCGCATTGCGTCTCGCCACTGGAAAGCGTCCGTGGCGTTCGTCCATGACGTGGTCATGGCCGGGTCGGCTCTGCTGTTCGCCACCTGGCTGCGGCTGGGCACCGTCGACCATCCGGCCTTCGACACCGTCGTTTTGATCGGCCTGCCGGTGTTCGTGGCGATCGCCGGATTCTGCTTTCTGGTGTCCGGCATGTACCGCGGCATCTGGTCCTATGCATCGATGAACGACCTCGTCGCCATCACCAAGGCGACGACCGCGGCCATCCTGGTCTTCACGCTGTTCATGTTTCTCCTGAACCGGCTGGAGGACATTCCGCGGTCGGTTCCGGTCATTACGTGGTTCGTGTTGATGGCGTTGATCGGCGGGCCGCGGTTCCTCTATCGGCTGGTGCGCGACCGCCGCCTCACGACGCTCCTGAAAGGCAAGCTGGACGGTGGCACGCCGGTCTTGCTGGTCGGCGCCGGCGACGGGGCGGAGCTGTTCGTCCGCGCCGTGCGCAGCAACGACAAGGCGACCTACGACATCGTCGGGGCGATCGACGACAAGGGCTCGCGGGTCGGCCGCACCATTCATGGCGTTCCGATCCTCGGCACCCTGGAGGACCTGGACGGCGCGCTGGTGCGGCTGGAGCGGCGCGCCCGCCGGCCCGGGCGAATCGTCCTGACCAAGACCGGCGGGCGCCTGGAAGGGGCGATCGTGCGGCGGGTCCTCAAGGTCGCCGACGCCCACGGCGTCGCGGTCTTTCGCCTGCCGCAGATCACCAACCTGACCGACGACGTCCACGCCGACGCCCTCGACCTGCGGCCAGTCGCGATCGAGGACCTGTTGGGCCGCCCGCCGGCGAATCTCGACCGCGCGCCGATCCGCGACCTGATCCAGGGCGCCCGGATCGTCGTGACCGGGGCCGGCGGCACGATCGGGCGCGAGATCACCCGGCAACTCGCGGCCATGGGGCCGGCCCGGCTGCTGCTGCTCGAATTCAGCGAATACAATCTCTACGAGCTCGAGCTCGAGCTCGGCGAGCGGTACGCCGACGTGAACACACGGGCGGTGCTGGCCAATGTGCGCGACCGCGAGACCATCCAGCGGCTGTTCGCCGAGGAGCGGCCCGAGCTGGTCTTCCATGCCGCCGCCCTGAAGCACGTGCCGATCGTCGAGGTCAACCCGCACGAGGGTGTCCTGACCAACGTCTGCGGCACCCGCAACGTCGCCGACGCGGCCGTCGCCGCCGGCGCGCGGGCGATGGTGCTGATCTCCACCGACAAGGCGGTCAACCCGTCCAGCGTCATGGGCGCCAGCAAACGGCTGGCGGAAGCGTACTGCCAGGCGCTCGACGTCGCGGCGACGCCGACCGGGAACGGCGGCGATGTCGCGACCCGGTTCGTCACCGTGCGCTTCGGCAACGTGCTCGGCTCGACCGGCTCGGTGATCCCGCTGTTCCAGCGCCAACTCGCGGCCGGCGGCCCGCTGACGGTGACCCACCCCGACGTCGAGCGATTCTTCATGACCGTCCGCGAGGCCGTCGAGCTGGTGCTGCGGACGACGGCACTCGGCGTGACGACCGATCAGGCACGCGGCGAGGTCTATGTGCTGGACATGGGCAAGCCGGTCAGGATCGCCGGGCTCGCCAGACAGATGATCAAGCTGTCCGGTCTGCGGCCCGATGTCGACGTGAAGATCGAATTTACCGGCCTGCGCGCGGGTGAAAAGCTGTCGGAGGAGCTGTT
>JAZFQW010000525.1:0-13679 GCA_036445335.1 Alphaproteobacteria bacterium
ACGGCAGCCGTCTGTTCTAGGAGCCTGTCGGAGTAATGCTTATGGGCAGCATCGACCACGGAGGCGCGGGTGTCAGGAGCGGGCGCGCCGGCGATGCCGAGCGCATCGTCAAGCGTCCGCGACGCCGCACCGGCGCCTCCCTGGTCGACCCGCTGGGCCGCGTTTTCAAGGGCTTGGGACGTCGTCTGGCGCCGCTCGCGATGCGTCCGGCATCGCCACGCGACGCCATCCTGGCCCAAGCCCTTGATAACGCGGTGCTGCCCATAAGCATTACTCGGACAGGCTCCTAGCCCGCACTTCTCACACTGGCCGCGGTCTGCGTCGCGTCCGGGCGGCCCGAGCCGCCAGGAGAAGGCCGAAGAGCGTAGCAGCGCTACGGTCGAGAGGCCTTCGACGCAGCGGGCGGGCCGTCCGGGCGCGACCCGCAGGGCGGCGCTGTCGCGCCGACAGGGGGCGTCACGCCGCTTGCCCGATGTGCTGCTGCATCGCGCCGCGCGGCGTTCTTGCCCTGTCGGCGCGTCAGCGCCGCGCAGACCGTGGCCAGTGTGAGAAGTGCGGGCCAACCAGCAACCGCGTCACGGGTCGTCGGGCCGCAGCACGTAGCCTTCGCCGCGGACGGTCTGCAGATAGCGCGGCAGCTTCGGGTCCGGCTCGATCCTGCGGCGCAGGCGGGTCACCTGGACGTCGACCGTCCTGGCGCTGCCGCTGATTCGGCTCTGCTTGGTCAGTGCCTCGCGCGACACGACCGCGTTGGCGTGGCGGGCCAGGACGCACAGCAGGCTGGCCTCGGCGCCGGTTAGCTTGACCGGTCGGCCCGCGCGGCTCAGCACCTCGCGCTGCGGGTCGAAGATGTAGGCCCCCAGCCGCACCGGCCCGGCCTCCGGCCGCGGGGTCGGCCCGATGCGCCGCATGATGTTGTTGATCCGCAGCACCAGCTCGCGCGGCTCGAACGGCTTGGGAAGGTAGTCGTCGGCGCCGCACTCCAGCCCATTGATCCGGTCCTCCGCCTCGCCCATGGCGGTGAGCAGCAGGATCGGCGTGGCGATGTCGCGCCGCAGCGCGCGGGTCAGGTCGAAGCCGCTCTCGCCCGGCATCATCACGTCCATGACGATGATATCGAAACTGAGCGAGCCCAGCTTGGCCCGGGCGTCGGCGGCGTCGGCGGCGGTGCTGACCAGAAAGTCGTGATCGGCGAGGTATTTGCGCAACAGCTCGCGCAGCCGCACATCGTCGTCGATCACCAGGACATGGACCTCTTCGGCGCTCATCGCCGCAACATTAGCCCGCACGTCTCGCCCTGGCCACGCTTTGCGTCCCCGCCCGCACGCAGTCGCGTGTCTTCAGGACCGCGCCGGGCTCATGCGCCGGCGCGGGTCTTGCGGGACGGCCGATCGATGGTCAGGTTGGCGCGGTGGTCGCCGTCCATGACCCCCAGCAGGACGGTGCGAAAGCCCTCGACGGCCTGGGCGCCGGCCTGGCGGTAGGCGCGGGCGATACGCCGCCGCTGGTTTTCCGACAGCTGCCGTTCCAACGCCTCGCCCTTGACGGTCAACCTCAGCAGGCGCTGGCGCCGGTCGCGCGTGCCCTGGCGCTGGACGATGAACGCCTGGCGCACCAGCTCGCCAAGCACCCGGCTCAGACTCTGCTTGGTGATGCGCAGGATGTTCAGCAGCTCCGAAACGCTGATGTCGGGATAGCGGCCGACGAAATAGACCACCCGGTGATGCGCCCGGCCCAGCCCCTGCCTGGCCAGAATGGCATCCGGTTCGGCGGTGAAGTCGCGATAGGCGTAGAACAGCAGCTCCATGCCCTGGCGCAGTTCCTCGTCGCGCAGGAACAGCGGATTGGCCGCGGATTTTACGTCAGTCATGTTGACATAGTAGCGCGCGAATGTTACGACAGCCAACCCATTGTGGGACATAAATTGACAAACGGAACGTCATAGCATGCCGATTATTCCATTTGACGACCGCGACGGCCTGATCTGGTACGACGGCCGGACGGTGCCTTGGCGCGATGCCCAGACCCACGTGCTGAGCCATGGCCTGCATTATGCCCGCTGCGTATTCGAAGGGGAGCGGGTCTACAATGGCGCGATCTTCAAGCTGCGTGAACATTCCGAGCGCCTGGCCCATTCGGCCAGCGTGCTGGGTTTCGACCTGCCCTACTCGGTCGACGAGATCGATGCGGCGACCCGCGCGGCGGTCGAGGCCAACGACATCGTCGACGGCTATGTCCGCCCGGTGGCGTGGAGCGGGTCGGAGATGATGGGCGTTTCCGCCCAGAACAACCGCATCCACGTGGCGATCGCCAGCTGGGAATGGCCGAGCTATTTCGACCCCGAGGCGCGGCTGAAAGGAATCCGCCTCAAGACCTCGTCGTGGGCGCGCCCGGCGCCGAACACCGCCCCGGTGAACGCCAAGGCGGCCGGCCTGTACATGATCTGCACGATGAGCAAGCACCAGGCGGAAGCCGCAGGCTTCCACGACGCGCTGATGCTCGATTGGCGCGGCCGCGTCGCCGAGGCGACCGGCGCCAACATCTTCCTCGTGATCGACGGGGCGATCCACACCCCGGAGCCCGACTGCTTCCTGGACGGGATCACCCGGCGTACCGTGATCGCGCTGGCCGAGGCCCGCGGCTATGCGGTCGTCGAACGGGCGATCTGGCCGAACGATCTGAAGGACGCCCAAGAGGTCTTCCTGACCGGCACCGCCGCCGAGGTCACGCCGGTCGGCCAGATCGACGACCTGACCTTCGCGCCCGCCGAGATCACCCGAACGCTGATGGACGCCTACTCCGAAGAGGTGCGCCGGCCGGCGCCGGCCACCGTCGCAGCGGCGGAGTAGTCCCGGCTGCCGGCGTCGGCACCGTGGCGGCGGCCGGCAGGACACCCGTGATCACGTCATCGGCCTCTTTGCGCGCTTTCTCGGTGTAGCCCATGAGCTGTAGCTCCTCAAGGCGGGTCACGGCCTTGGCCGCTAGCTCGACGTGGCGCTGGTCGCGCACTGTCGCTGCCGCCTTGTCCTGTTGGGCCTCGATCATGCCCATCGTCGAGTGGCCCCGTGTCATTCGGAGCGTCCATGTCCAGTGTAATATCAATGGCTTACGCCACGTGTACGATGTTTGCGTACAGTTATCCGGCGGCTTTGGACAGCCGTTCATGCTCCCGCGCCACGAGCTGGTGGAGCACCTCTGATGCACTCGGCAACGACGGCCACGCCCGGCGGATGTCCTCCACCTGTGCCTTGAATTCCTCGCTGCACCGCATACTGAAATTCTGGTCTCTCATACTCCAAATGTATTGCGTACGATTTCACGCGTCAACGCAAAAACAGTATTGACATACATGACGCGCGTCATTGCACTATAGAAGTCACGAAGGTTCATGACCTGTCGATGCCTGATCGCATCGGAGGGACCGAAAATGACCGAAAGGTTGTTGGTGGTCCTTCGGTTAGGACGCTGGCAGATGACGATTAGCATCCGCATCGGCCAGCCCTAGTCTAAGGGAGCGAGTCGTCGGGCCAACCCGGCGGCTCGCTCTCCGGTGACTATCGCGAAACGCTGGCGTTCAGTCAAACCCGGAGGCAATCAGTGTCGCGAGCAAACGATATGACCGGTTTTTGTAGCAAACGATCTGTCCGGTCCCATGTCTGGACCTTTGGGCGGGGGGTATATGAAAGGCAGGGGACGGAACCGAAGGCGCGCCGATGATCTGCCGGGTTCGCATGGCCGAACCGACGGATATCGCGGTCCTGCTGAAGATGATCCGTGCGCTCGCCCGCTTCCATGGCGACGCCGATCTGGTCACCACGACCGAGGAGTCGCTGCGTCGCCACGGGTTCGGTCGCCGGCCACTGTTCGAGGCATTGATCGCCGAGCGCAACGGCGCGGCGGTCGGCTATGCGCTGTTCACGATGTCGTTCAGTGCGCGCCGCGGCGTGCCTCTGATGGAGCTCGATCATCTCTACGTCGAGGCCGCCGCGCGCGGCGCCGGTGTCGGCACGGCGTTGTGTCGCGCGGTCGCGCGCATCGCCGTCGACCGCGAGGTCGGCCGGCTGCGCGTCACCGTCGAGGGCTGGAACGCTGCCAAGGGATTCTACGAGGCGCTGGGCATGCGACCGCTGTCGGACGACCGACAGCCCTATTTTCTCGACGATGTCGGGTTGCGGCGGTTGTCGCGCACCCTGCCCGGCCGCTGACATCGATCCCGGGAGAGTCATTGACAGCGTCGCCACGGAAATCCCCGGGTTCGACAGGATCCGATCGTCTATTGCCTATTCGGCGTCGGGCGTGACCCAACGTGCCGCGGCGGTGTCGTCGTCGGCCGCCGCGCCGACCCACCGCGGACCGTCCGGCGTGTCCTCCTGTTTCCAGAACGGCGCCCTCGTCTTCAGCCAGTCGATCAGGAAATGGCACGCCTGGAACGCCGCCTCGCGGTGCGCCGAGGCGGCGGCGACCAGCACGATCCGGTCGCCGGGCCGCAGCCGCCCGTAGCGATGGACGATCAATGCGTCCTGCAGCGGCCAGCGGCGCCTTGCCTCCGCCTCGATCTCGGCCAGCTTCCGCTCGGTCATGCCGGGATAGTGCTCCAGCGTCATCGCCGAGACCGCCTCGCCGCCGGCGATGTCGCGGACCAGTCCGACGAAGCTGGCGATGCCGCCGATCGCCGTGTTGCCGCCGCCGAGCGCCATCAGCTCGGCGCCGACGTCGAAGTCGTCGGACTGAATCCGGACCGCCATCTCAGCCGCCGGTGACCGGCGGAAACAGCGCGACCTCGTCGTCCGGGCGCACCGGGTGGGTCGGCGGCGCGAATTCCTGGTTGACGGCAACCTTGACGACGGCCTCGTTGGCCAGCGCCGCTTCATAGCGGGGCCCGCGTCCCTTGAGCCAGGCGATCAGCCCGGCGACGTCGTCGACGCCGGCGGGCGGCGATACGTCCTCCTCGGCGATGCCGATCTTGGTCCTGATCCAGGCGAAATAGAGCAGTTTCATGGTGTCATCTGCCACGCCGGTACCGTCCTAATGTCGCCCCGGCGAAGGTGAGACTCAAGGGGGACGATCTTCCGGTCTTTTGCCGCCGACCGATGTCGGGCCGCCGGTGGTCGAATATTTAGTTGCACAAAAGAATTGTTCTTCCATCCAGAATTTACACGACGCAGGTTGCTGCGAAATGACGAACCTGAAGTGCCCGAACGGCGGCTGCCGCAGCGGAGGCCGTAGAAAGCCTTGCTGAGCGAACGGGAGATCGAGTCCTACGAACCCATGGCGCTGGAACTGCGGCACGCCGCGGCCGGGCTGCGCCGCCGCCAGGGCGAGGTGATAAACGCCAGCGCCGGCACCGCGCAGACCGTGGCCAGCGTCAGAGGTGCGGGCTAAAGGCGCGGCTACTCCACTTCGGAGAATGGCAGGAACGGTACGATCGTGCCGCTTTCCAGCCGTGTGATGTCCTCCGCCAGCTCGACCAGCCCGTCGGCCGCCACCATCGAGCTGAGGATTCCCGCGCCGTCGCGCGGAAACTTGCGCGCCAGCGGCGTGCCGTCGTCGCCATCGGACAGCATCACCCGGACATATTCCCGGCGGTCGGGCTTCTTGCGATAGGCGAACGCGGCGCGGACCGGGAACAGCCGCGGCGTCACGTCGGCCGCGCCGGCCAGTCGCAGGATCACCGGGCGCGCGATCCGCAGGAAGGTGACCAGCACCGCCACCGGGTTGCCGGGCAGGCCGATGAACGGGACCGACCCGACCTGGCCCAGCGCCACCGGGCGCCCGGGTTTGATCGCCAGCCTCCAGGCGTGGAGCCGGCCACCGGCGGTCTCGACCGCCGCCTTGACGTGATCCTCCTCGCCGGTCGACATGCCGCCGGAGCCGACGATCAGGTCGTGGGCGGCGGCCGCCTCGGCAAGCGCCGAGCCCAGCGCCGCCGCCGAATCCGGCAGGATGCCGAGGTCGGAGACGGTGCAGCCGAGCTGGCTGAGCTGCGCGGCGAGGGCGTGGCGGTTGGCGTCGTAAATGCACCCGGCCGGCGCCGCGTCGCCGGGTTCGCGCACCTCGTCGCCGGTGGAGAACAGCGCCGCGCGCAACCGGCGGAAGACCGGCAGGCGGTCCCGCCCGATCGACGCCGCCAGGCCGATATCGCGCGGATGCAGGCGGCGCCCGGCAGACAGGATCGTCGCGCCGACCGCGACGTCTTCGCCGGCCGACCGGAAGTTGGCGCCGCGCTTGATACCGGGCGGGATGACAACGGAGTCGCCGTCACGCCGGCAATCCTCCTGCATCAGCACGGCATCCGGCCCGTCCGGCAACTGCGCGCCAGTGAACACGCGCAGCGCCTCGCCGCGGCGGGCGGCACGGCCCAGCGGGTGGCCGGCGGCGACCCGGCCAGTCACCGGCAGGGTCGTCGGCCCTTCCGGCGCCAAGTCGTCGAAGAACACGGCGTAACCGTCGACGGCGGAATTGTCGTGCGGCGGCACGGCGCGGTCGGACACCACGTGGTCGGCCAGGTACCGGCCGGCGGCCAATGCCAGCGGCACCACCTCGGCCTCGGTCACCGGGGCAAGCCGCGAGTCCAGGTCGGCCAGCGCGCGGTCGACGCGCATCAGTCGGCCGCCGAACGCGAAACAGTCGTCGGACAGTTGGGCCATCGCTCCCCGGTCCCTGCCGCCTGGCACGCATTTCTCACGCTGGCCACGGTCTGCGAGAGAAGTGCCGGCTAGCGTCAGAATAGACCGGTCGGTGACGGGCTTGGCAAGCCCACCCGGCGGATCAGTCCGTTCGAACCTTCGGCTAGTCCGCACTTCTCACACTGGCCACGGACAGCGCCGCCCTCCGGGTCGCGTCGGGGCGGCCCGCCCGCTGCGTCGAACGCCTCGACCGTAGCGCTGCTACGCTCTTCGGCCTTCTCCTGGCGGCTCGGACCGCCCGGACGCGACGCAGGCCGTGGCCAGTACGAGAAGTGCGGGCTAGATCCCGCAATGGCCGACGATGAAGTCGGCGATGCCACGGATGTCGTCGAGCGACAGCCAGGGAACCGGCGCGTCGGCGATCGCCACATCGGCGGCGACAGCGACGATGTGCGGATCGTTGCGGCACAGCAGCGGCCGGCCGATCGCCCGGCGGTGGACCTCCAGCTTGTCGTGGCCGTGGCGCTTGTAGCCCTCGATCAGCACCAGGTCGACCGGCGACAGATGCGGCAGCAACTCGTCCAGGCCCGGCTCGGCCGCACCGCGATGCTCGTGGACCAGGGCCCAGCGACGCGCCGAACTGACCAGGACTTCCGACGCCCCGGCGTGGCGGTGAACGTGACTGTCTTTGCCCGGCCGGTCGATGTCGAACGTGTGGTGGGCGTGCTTGAGGGTCGAGACGGTGAGGCCGCGGCCGATCAGTTCGGGCAGCAGACGGGCCAGCAGCGTCGTCTTGCCGCTGCCGCTCCACCCGGCGAGGCCGAGTATCTTCACCCGGCGGCCGCCGGTTCGGCCCACGACGGCGCTACGCGGCCGCACCGCGCCGGTCCGCGACGGTCACGCCGCCTCATGACTACCGGACGGCGGCGCCGGCCTGGCCTGATGCGACAGCAGCGCGGCGCGCCTGACCCGGCGCAGGTGCAGTCGCTGGCCGACATACTTGCCGAATCGATAGCCCGCCAGCGACCCCGCAAGGGCGAACGGCAGGCTGCCGAGGACAGTCACCGCCAGCGGCTTGCCCAGCAGGTTCCAGGAGCTGGAGAAGAGGTCGTGGAGGCTTAATTCGGTGATCGCCTGGATCAGCGGCTCGAGCTGGGTGACGCTGGTGTCGCAGGACAGGACCGTGCAGCCGGTGACGAAATAGATGGTGTAGATCGGCGCGATGGTCAGCGGGTTGGTGACCCCGGTCAGCACGACGGCGATCGCCAGGTTGATCGGCCGGCCGACCAGCCGCATCACCAGCCAGACCAGCGCGACGCCGATCAGCTGAATGCCGACGCTGGCGGTCAGGCCGAATATCAGGCCGACGAAAGCGGTCCGACCGACAACCGAGGGGGTCAGGCGCATCCGATTGATCGGCCGCAGGAAACGGCGGAAGTATTGGCGTCTTATGAAGCGCACTTTTGGCCGGCTTTGGTCCATGTTGGCGCGGAACCAGCGCCGCCGCCCCCACGGCGGCGCCGGCACCGCACTCATTCAAGAGTTGTTCTATCTGCCCCGATTGGCAAGTCGGAATGTCCTTGCATGTCTGCGCTCTCCGGTCCTAGGAGCCGGTCCGAGTAATGCTTACAGTCCGCATCGGCGAGGGAGGCGCTTGTGTCAGGAGTGGGCGCGCCGGCGATGCTGGGCGCATCGTCAAGCGTCCGCGACGCAATTCTAGCCCAAGTCCTTGAAAACGCGGTGCGGACCATAAGCATTGCTCGGACAGGCTTCTAGCCGACGGTTTCGGCGGCGCCGGTCGACGACCGCTTGTCCTTGCTCACCTGCACGACCTGCCGGATGCCCTCGCGGACATAGTCCCAGCCGGTGACGGCGGTCAGGACGCTAGCGATCCAGATCCCGACGACGCCGATCTGCCGCACCGGAATGACGTCGGGACCGTAATCGCCGACGATCAGCACACCCAGCGCCACCATCTGCACCGCGGTCTTCCATTTGGCCAGCCGGCTGACCGGCAATCCCTTGCCGCCATACCCGGCGAGGAACTCGCGGACGCCCGAGATCAGGATCTCCCGCAGCAGGATGATCAGCGCGGGGATGATCGAGATGCCGCCAAGGCGCCCGAACCCGATCAGCGCGAACAGGGTCGCGGCGACCAGCATCTTGTCGGCGATCGGGTCCAGCAGCTTGCCGAACGGCGACACCTCGGCCCGCTGGCGCGCCAGGTAGCCGTCGAAATAGTCGGTCACCGCGGCCACCGTGAAGACCGCGCAAGCCAGCCAGGCCGCCCAGTCCGCGCGCACGAAGAACAGCGCGACGATCACCGGAATCGCGGCGATGCGCGACAGTGTCAGCAGATTGGGCAGGTTGGTGAACGAAGCGGGCAAACCGGGCTCCCGAACGCGGATTCGTGGCGCGGATGCGGCGCCAGACCGACCAACCGGGCGTCGTCAACGGCCGCGAACGCGACCCTGACAGCGCCTTGGGGGAAGGCGGCCCAGTCTAGCCCGCATTTCTCACACTGGCCATGGCCTGCGTCGCGGGCGGGCCGTCGGGACGCGATGCAGTCCATGGCCGGTGTGAGAAATGCGGGCTAGGAGCCTGTCCGAGTAATAACGAGCAAGCTCCAAATTTGAAACAAAATAAAAGGTATTAGACTCACTTTTGCAATTACCTGCCAAACGGTTGCGCGTAACATTCCTATTGTTTCAACGATCGGAATACTCGGACAGGCTCCTAGCCGTCCGAATGAAAATGATCATATATCTTCTTTGCGACCGTTTTACTAATTCCGTCGACCGCCTCCAGGTCCTTCAGGCTGCCGCGGGCGACCGCCGCGGCCGAGCCGAAATGCAGCAACAGCGACTTCTTGCGGCGCGGCCCGATACCGGAGACCTCGTCGATCGGCGACCGGCCGATCTGTTTCGAGCGCCGCGCCCGGTGGGTGCCGATGGCGAAGCGGTGGGCCTCGTCGCGCAGCCGCTGCAGGAAATAAAGCACCGGGTCGCGAGGCTCGAGGCTGAGCGGCGCGCGATCGGGCAGGAAGAACCGCTCGCGCCCGGCGTCGCGGTCGGGCCCCTTGGCGATCGCCACCACCGCCACGTCGGTGATCCCTAGATCGGCGAACACCTCGGTGGCGACGCCAAGCTGGCCGCGCCCGCCGTCGACCAGCACCAGGTCGGGCCAGTTTCCCTTGGACCGGTCGGGGTCCTCCTTGACGGCGCGGGCGAAGCGGCGGCTCAGCACTTCGCGCATCATCGCATAGTCGTCGCCGGGCCGGACCTCGCCCTTGATCGTGAACTTGCGATAGGCGTTCCTGGCGAAGCCCTCCGGTCCGCCGACGATCATCGCGCCGACCGCGTTGGTGCCGGAGACGTGGCTGTTGTCGAACACCTCAATGCGGCGCGGCGGGCCGTCCAGGCCGAACGCCGCGGCGACACCGTCCAGCAGTTGCCGCTGCGAGGCGCTTTCCGCCAGCCGCCGGGCCAGGGCCTCGCGCGCGTTGGCCAGGGCGTGATCGATCAGGCGCCGCTTTTCGCCGCGCTGCGGCGCCAGCAGCCGGACCCGGTGGCCGGCGTTGATCGACAGCGCCTCGGCGAGCAAGCCGCCCTCGGCCAGCCGGTGGCTCAGAAGCACCAGCCGGGGTGAGGTCTTATTGTCGTAGAACTGGCCGATGAACGCAGTCAGCACCTCGGCGGCGCCCAGATGCCGGTCGTGGCTCGGGAAATAGGCGCGGGTGCCGTAGTTGCGGCCGCCGCGGAAGAAATAGACCTGGATGCAGGTGTGGCCGCCGGCCTGATGCGCCGCTAGCGCGTCGGCGTCGCCGACGCGCTCGGCATTGATGTCCTGGTGTGCCTGGATTGCGGCCATGGCGCGGATCCGGTCGCGCATGCGCGCCGCCGTCTCGAACTCCAACCGGTCCGACGCCGCCATCATCCGCTCGGCGAAACGGGCGTGCACCGCCTGGCTCTTGCCGCTCAGGAAGTCGATCGCCTGGGTCACCTGGCGGTCGTATTCCGTCTTGTCGACGAGGCCAACGCAGGGCGCCGTGCAGCGCTTGATCTGGTACTGCAGGCACGGCCGGGTACGGGCGGCGAACACCGCGTCGGGGCAATTGCGCAGCATGAACGCGCGCTGCAGCGCGTTGATCGTGCGGTTGACAGCACCGGCCGAGGCAAACGGGCCGAAATATCGGCCCGGCCGTTTCTGCGCGCCGCGGTGCTTGGCGATCTGCGGAAAGTCGTGGTCGCTGGCGATCATGATATGGGGAAAGGTCTTGTCGTCGCGCAGCAGCACGTTGTAGCGCGGGCGCAACCGCTTGATCAGATTGGCCTCCAGCAGCAGCGCCTCGACCTCCGACCGGGTGACGACGAACTCCATGGCGGCGGTCTCGACGATCATCCGCAGCAGCCGAGCCGGGTGCTTGCCGGTCCGGGTGTAGGCGGTCACTCGCTTGCGCAGGTTCTTCGCCTTGCCGACGTACAGCGCCTCGCCGGCGTCATTCAGCATGCGATACACGCCAGACGTGTTCGGCAGTGTTTTCAAATGCGCTTGGATGGTCGCCACACCAGCGGCCAGATCGGCCGAGGTCAGGCGTCGGCGCGGCTGCGGGGCCGGCGCGGCAACGCCCTGGGTCGGCGGCGGACCGGGGCCGTGGCCGCTACCGTCGGATGGCTCGATCATGGCCGGTATTCTCGCCATCGAGACCGCCGGCGCAAGCATTTGCGCCGCTAAACCATTCGTATGGTAACGATTCTGTGATATCCACCACTCCTGGGGATAACTCTGTCGATAACGCTCCGGGCCGGCTGTCAGATCGGCGCATTCAAAGGGCTTTCACATTTCTGAACAAAAAATGAGCACATCTAATAACCAATTGATTTAATTTGTATATTTTAATGTCAAGATATAAGTACCAGTGGACCCGCGAAAAAAATTTGGTTCACGAATATTTAAGATGCAAGGAATCGGTGTATGTGTACAACTTAACCGACGTACCGGCGGGCGGGCGTGTCCAATACGTTTAGCCGACTTTAGACGTGCGCTGGGAAATTACTCAATCGGGACGATGCCACGCTTCGGCTGCGCCCATCCAAGATGCTCGCCCCCGTCCAGGGCGATCATCTGCCCGGTCAGCGCCGGGGCGTCGACGATATACCGGATCGCCGCGGCGATCTCCGCCGGCTCCGTGCCGCGCTCGAGCGGGATGCTCTGCCACTGCTGATTGAAGTGGTCGTCGCTCTGCCGATCGTTTTTCAGGGTCGGGCCCGGGCCGACCGCGTTGACCCGGATGCGCGGCGCCAGTGCCATCGCCAGCGTCCTGGTCAGCGTCCACAGCGCCGTCTTGCTGACCGTATAGGACATGAAGTAGGGCGTCGGGTTCCATACCCTCTGGTCGAGTATGTTGACGACGTTGCCGCGCGTGGTTTCCGGAAGCTGCCGGGCGAAGTGCTGGATCAGCACCACCGGGGCGCGCAGGTTGGTCTCCATGTGGAGTTCCCACGTCTGGCGCGTGCCGTCGCGTATGTCGTCGCCGGCGAAGGCGGCCGCGTTATTAACCAGCAGAGTCAACGGCCCCAGTGCGCCGACTGCGGCCGGGACCAGGGCGCCGACCTGAGCCTCGTCGGTCAGATCGGCCGGCAGCGCGACCGCCGTACCGCCCGCGCCGGCGATCCGGTCCACCAGCGCCGCCGCATGGTCCGCCGAGCGCCGGTAATGGACCGCCACCGCCCAGCCGTGCCGCGCCAAGTCCAGGGCGATCGCCCGGCCGATCCGCTGCGCGGCGCCGGTGATCAGGGCGGTCCGGGGTTGGGGCTCTGCCATGCGGGCTCGGATCGAACGCCGCGCAGTCAAGCCGCGTGCCGGCCGGCGGTCGTCACAGGCCCGCCACCAGCGTCACGAACGCGCCGACGCCATAGAACTGGATCGTGATGAAGGCGCCATAGCCGACCAGGAACACCGCGGCCTCGGGGCGGCTGAGCCGCCAGCCGGTATACATGAACTGGACCATCAGCAAGCTGACGCCGGCCATGACCCAGATGTCGAAACTGGCGATCTGCGGCGGCAGTTCCATCGGCACGATCAGCGTCGTCGCCCCCATCACCCCCAGCAGGTTGAACAGGTTGCTACCCAGCACATTGCCCAGCGCGACGTCGGCGTGGCGGCGATAGGCGGCGACGATCGTGGTCGCCAGCTCGGGCACCGATGTGCCGAAGGCAACCAGGGTCAGGCCGATCACCTCCTCCGACACGCCGAACGTACGGGCTATGCCGACCGCGCCATCGACCAGCAGCTGGGCGCCGACGACGACCCCGACCAGGCCGCCGGCCACCGCCAGCGCGGCCAGCCAGATCGACCCCCTGATCGGCTCGACCTCTTCGGCCTCCTGGGCGTGCAGGCCGTTGCCGGCCGCCTGGTCGCTGCGGTATGACCAGAACATGTAGGCGGCCAGCAGCAGCAAGCCCAACGACCCGTATAGCGCGCCCAGGGTGCCCATCATCCCGAAGGCGATGAAGAACACGGTCGCCGCCAGCATCGCCGAGCCGTCGCGCAGGCACGCCATCCGGGTGCAGCGGATCGGCGAGATCACCCCGGCGGCGCCGAGGATCAGCAGGATGTTGGCGATGTTGCTGCCGACGACGTTGCCGACGGCGACGCCGACCACGCCGTCGAGCGCCGACTGCAGACAGACCACCAGTTCGGGCAGCGAGGTGCCGAAGGCGACGACGGTCAGGCCGATGACCAGCGGCGAGACGCCCACACAGCGGGCGATCGCCACGGCGCCGCGCACCAGATAGTCCGCCCCAACCATCAGCAGCACCAGCCCGCCGATGGTCGAAAGCGCATCCGTCATCATCGTCGCGCACCCCGGCGGGCAAGCCCGTATTTCTCGCACTGGTCGCGGTCTGCGTCGCGTCCGGGCGGTTCGATCCCCCAGGAATTTGCCGAAGAGCGCAGCAACGCTACGGTCGAGGCCTTCGACGCAGCGGGCGGGCCACCCGGGCGCGACGCCCATATCTGGAAGGAGGCGGGCGGCGCCGTCCCGCCGACAGG
>JAZFQW010000526.1:0-4624 GCA_036445335.1 Alphaproteobacteria bacterium
CATGGGCTACGCGACGGCGCAGACCGTGGTGCTGTTCCTGGTCCTGCTTGTCATCACCCTGGTCCAGATGCGCCTGTTGAGGGCGAAATGACCGCCGAGGCGATGGCCCGGCCGCGGCTGATCGCCAGGTCGCGGGTCCGCCGGACGATCAGGCCCGGCCGCATCGTCATCTGGACGCTGCTGATCATGGGCGGCATCACCATGGTCATGCCGTTCATCTTCATGATCTCGACCTCGCTGAAGTATTCCTACGAGATCTACGACCTGCGGCTGATCCCCAACGAGCCGACGCTCAGCAACTACATCCACGTGCTGTCCGACGGCCGGTTCTTCCGCTGGTTCTCGAACTCGTTCCTGATCGCCACGCTGACCACCGTGTCGGTGCTGTTCTTCGACAGCCTGGTCGGCTACACCCTGTGCAAGTTCAAGTTCCGCGGCCGCTACGTGATTTTCATCGCGATCCTGTCGACGCTGATGATCCCGACCGAGATGCTGGTCATACCGTGGTACCTGATGTCGCAGACGATGGGCTGGCTGGACAGCTATTGGGGCATCATGTTCCCCGGCATCATGACCGGCTTTGGCACCTTTCTGATGAAGCAGTTCTTCGAGAGCGTGCCGGACGACTTCCTGGACGCGGCGCGGATCGACGGGCTGAACGAGTTCCAGATCTGGTGGGAGGTGGCTATGCCGCTGGTGACGCCGGCGCTGTCGGCGCTGGCGATCTTCGTCTTCCTGGGCAACTGGACCGCCTTCCTGTGGCCGCTGATCGTCACCAACAGCGTCGAGCTCTACACGATCCCGGTCGGGCTCTCGTTCTTCTCGGACGAAGTCGATGTGCAGTGGGAGCTGATCATGACCGGCGCCAGCCTGGCGACGATCCCGACGCTGCTGGTGTTCCTGTTCTTCCAGCGCTACATCATCCGCGGCGTCATGCTGACCGGGCTGAAGGGGTAGGCGGCGCTGCGCCGCGGGGCCGCATGGGCGACGACGACGGCAGCTTTCCCGCCCCGGTGTACCGGCGGACCGTGCTGGCCCCACTGTTCGAGGACGCAAGGCGCCATTTCGCCGGGCCGCTGATGCGGGTCAATTACGCCCACGCGGTCATGCTGGCGGAACGCGGCATCGTCGCGCGCGCCGACATCGCGGCGATCGTGGCCGCGCTGCGCGCGATCGAGGCCGACGTCGACGGCGAGGCGGAGGCGGCGGCCTATACCGGCGAGGTCGAGGACTTCTTCTTCGATATCGAGCGGCGGTTGACCGCCCGGCTGGGGCCCGATGTCGCCGGGCGGCTGCACACCGGCCGCAGCCGCAACGACATCGACCACACGATCTTCAAGATGCGGCTGAAGGAGCGGCTGGCCGGCCTGCTGGACGGGCTGACCGGGCTGGTCGGCACGCTGATCGACGTCGCCCGGGCCAATCGCGCGACCATCGTCGTCGCCTACACCCATGGCCAGCCGGCGCAGCCGACCACCTTCGGCCATTATCTCGGCGCCCTGGTCGAGGTGCTGCTGCGCGACCTCGACCGGCTCGCCCTGGCCGGCCGCGCGCTCGACAAGTGCAGCATGGGCGCCGCCGCGATCACCACGACGGGCTTCGACATCGACCGTGCCCGCGTCGCCGACCTGCTCGGCTTCGCCGAGGTCCAGGAAAACGCCTATGGTTGCATCGCCGCATGCGACTACATCACCGGCCTCTACGCCGCGATGAAGGTGCTGTTCATCAATCTCGGGCGGTTCGTCCAGGACCTCGGCCAATGGACCGGGTTCGAGACCGGCCACTTACGCGTGCCTTACGGCTATGTGCAGGTCAGCTCGATCATGCCGCAGAAGCGCAACCCGGTGCCGGTGGAGCATCTGCGGCTGATCTGCTCGACCGCCGCCGGCCATTGCGACACCATAGTCGACACCATGCACAACACCCCCTTCACCGACATGAACGACAGCGAGGGCGAGGTCCAGGCCGGCGGCTACGCGGCGTTCGAGGCCGGAGAGCGGGCGCTCGCCCTGCTGCGCGGCCTAATCGCCGCGGTGCGGGTCGACGAGGCGCGGGTGCGCCGGCATATCGACGAAAGCTGCATCACCATCACCGAGCTGGCCGACAGCCTGGTGCGCGCCGAGGACATCCCGTTTCGCCAGGCGCACGCGGTCGCCGCCGGGTTGGCCCGCCGGATCATCGACCGCGGCGAGCGGCTGGACACCGTGCCGTTCGCCGCGTTCGCCGCGATCTTCGCCGCCGCCATCGGCCGGCCGCCGGCGATCGGCGAGGACGATTTCCACCGCTTCGTGTCGCCGGAGCATTTCATCGCCGTGCGCGAGCGCCCGGGCGGTCCCGGCCCCGCCGCGCTGACCGCCAGCCTGGACGGCTACGCGGCTGCGCTGGACGACCACGCGGCGGCGCTGGCGGCGTTCACCGGCCGCGCGGCCGACGCCGCGCGCCGGCTCGACACGCTGGTCGACGACCTGATCGGCAATCCGGGGGTATAGCGTGGCCAGCGTGTCGATCCGCAACGTGGCGAAGAGCTACGGCAAGACCGAGGTCATCCGCGGGTTGAACCTGGAGATCGCCCACGACGAGTTCGTCGTCCTGGTCGGCCCGTCCGGATGCGGCAAGTCGACGATCCTCAGGATGATCGCCGGGCTGGAGGAGATCACCGACGGCGAGATCCTGATCGGCGACCGGGTCGTCAACACGGTCGAGCCGAAGAACCGGAACATCGCCATGGTGTTCCAGAACTACGCGCTGTACCCGCACATGACGGTGCACCGGAACATCGCCTTCGGGCTGCGCGCGGCGAAGTTGCCGAAGCCGGAGATCGACCGCAAGGTGCGCGAGGCGGCCGGCATCCTGGGGCTGACCGACCTGATGAATCGCCGCCCGGCGGAGTTGTCCGGCGGCCAGCGCCAGCGGGTGTCGATGGGCCGCGCGATCGTCCGCGATCCGCAGGTCTTCCTGTTCGACGAGCCGCTCAGCAACCTGGACGCCAAGCTGCGCACCCAGATGCGCACCGAGATCAAGAAGCTGCATCAGAAGGTGCGCACGACGGTGGTCTATGTCACCCACGACCAGATCGAGGCGATGACCCTGGCCGACCGCATCGTGATCTTGCGCGACGGCCTGATCCAGCAGGTCGGCACGCCGCTGGAGGTCTACCAAGAGCCGGCCAACGTCTTCGTCGCCGGCTTCATCGGAAGCCCGGCGATGAACCTGGTGCCGTGCCGGCTGATCGCCGGCGATGGCGGGCTGTTCCTGCAGCTCGGCGCCAAGATGCGGGTGCCGGTGCCCGAGCGGCGGCACGCCGAACTGCGGGAAAACCGCCCGGTGATCATGGGCATCCGGCCCGACGACCTGGTCCTGGTCAACGCCCGCACGGACTATCCGGCGGCGTGGCTCTTCGACACGCGGATCACCGTGGTCGAGCCGATGGGCTCGGAATCGATCCTGTTCCTGGACATTGCCGGGCAGGAGATGGTGGGCAAGGCGGAGGGTCGGACCGTGCCGAAGGTGGGCGAGCCCGCGCGGGTCGCCGTCAACCTCGAGCACCTGCACATTTTCGACCCCGACAGCGAGCGGTCGATCTACTAACCCGCACTTGTCACACTGGCCACGGTCCGCATCGCGCCCGGCGGCCCGCCCGCGGCGTCGAACGCCTCGACCGCAGCGCCGCTACCCTCTTCGGCCTTCTCCTGGCGGCTCGGACCGCCCCGACGCGACGCGGACCGTGGCCAGTGTGAGAGATGCGGGCTACACCGGACGGTCGATCCTCAGAGGCCGGCCCATGCCGACCCCGAGCTTCGCAATCCTAGTCTTCGCCGGATCCGGCGGCCTTGGTGCCGGCGGCCTTGGTGTCGGCGGCCTCGGTGCCGGCGCTCTTGGCCTTGACGACCTTGGCGTCGTCGTCCGCGTCGTCGACCGGCTCGGTCTCGACCGGCTTGAGCGAAGTGACCTTCGTGTCGTCGTTGGCCTTCTTGACCTTCAGCCGACCCAACCGGCCTTCCAAATGGGCGCCTTCCTCGACTTCGAGGCTCTCGTGGTAGATGTCGCCGGTGACCTTGGCGTTCTTGGTCAACACGACCTTGCGCGCCCGCACGTCGCCGCTGAAGGTGCCGCAGATGCGCACCGTGTCGGCCTCGACCGAGCTGTTGAGGACTGGGTTCTCGCCCAGGGTCAGCGTGCGGCATTTGATCTTGCCGTCGACCGAGCCCTCGATTGTGATGTCGCCGGTGCTCTCGAGATCGCCGGTGATCTTCAGATCGGAGCAGATCATCGAATGCTGGACTTTCTTGCGCGACGAATCGTGAGGTCGACTCACCGATTCGGACCTCGCCGACGAGCCTTTCTCGCTTTGAAATATCATCTCCGCAGAACTCCAGTTACGGGTGTGCCATCGCTAGGTGTACGACCAAATTGTTAAGATTTGGAAACCAACCGCAGGCCATCTGCACCGACCGGCGGCGCGCCGAATCGCGGACACGGCTCGGCGCTCCCGGGCCGCGATCGTCAGGGCGCTGAGTGGGTGGCTGGTATCGAGGCCAGTGGCCGGGCGGCCGTCAGCTCGCTTCCGCCAGCCTCACCGGTGGCGGCTCCATCTCGGACGAGATCGTGACGCGCGGCCTTTCGC
>JAZFQW010000527.1:0-4881 GCA_036445335.1 Alphaproteobacteria bacterium
ATGTTGACCAGGCGGTCGCGCCAGCGATCGACGAAGCCGGGCGTCAGCAGCCGCATGAATCCCGCCAGGAAGATCGCCTCGGCCCCGGTGGCGGCGATCTCGGCCTCCATCGCATGCTCGAACGCCGACCGGCCGGCGAACCGTCGGTGATCGACGATCGCGGTCGCGACGCCGGCGGCTTCGGCGTGGCGCAGCCCGCCGGCGTCCGCCACGTTCGACAGCACCAGCACGATTTGCGCCGGGAAATCGGCGGCGGCGCAGGCGTCCAGCAACGCGCGCAGGTTGCTGCCGCGGCCTGAGATCAGGGCGGCGATCCTCAGGCGCGCCATATTTCCGGCGACGTCGCCCTGGCCCACGCCGCCGCCTCGTTGGCGATGACCACGCGGTCGGTCCCGGCCGGCACCACCGCGCCGATCCGAAACACTGTCTCGCCGTGCTCGCGGAGTATCGTCTCGGCCTCGTCGGCGCGGTCGGGCGGCGCGATCGCAACCATCCCGATGCCGCAGTTGAAGGTCCGAGCCATGGCCCGGTCGGCGATCGCGCCGCCGCGCTTCAACCAGCCGAACACTGGCGGAATCGGCCACAGCCCGGCGTCCAGCCGCACCCCTAGCCCGTCGGGCAGCACCCGCGGAATGTTCTCCACCAGCCCGCCGCCGGTGATGTGCGCGAAGGCATGGGCCAGACCCGCCCGCGCCAGGGCCAGCATGGCCGGGACGTAGATCCTCGTCGGTGTCAAAAGGGCCTCGCCCAACGCCGTTCCGGTGGCGAATGGCGCCGCGTCGCCCCATGTCAACTTCGCCTCACCTACGATCCGCCGGACCAGCGAAAAGCCGTTCGCATGAACGCCGCTGGAGGCGAGTCCCAAGACCACATCGCCCGCGCCGATGCGAGCACCGGTGATTTGCTGGCCGCGCTCCACCGCACCGACCGCGAAACCGGCCAGGTCAAAGTCGCCGGGCGCGTACAGCCCGGGCATCTCCGCCGTCTCGCCGCCGACCAGGGAGCAGCCCGCTTGCACGCAGCCTGCGGCAACGCCGTGCAGCACCGCCTGGGCAGCGACCGGATCGAGCGCGCTTGTGGCGAAATAATCGAGGAAGAACAGTGGCTCGGCGCCCTGCACGGCGATATCGTTGACGCACATCGCGACCAGATCGATCCCCACGGTGTCATGCCGCCCCGTTTCGGCGGCGACCTTGACCTTGGTGCCGACTCCGTCGGTCGCGGCGACCAGGATGGGGTCTACATAACCGGCCGCCCGCGGGTCGAACAATGCGCCAAATCCCCCCAGGGCGCCGATCACGCCATCGCGGCGCGTCTTTCGGGTCGTGAAGGCGATGGCGTCGACGAATGCGTTGCCTTTGGCTATATCAACGCCGGCTGCCTTATAGGGGTCACGATCATTTGGTGGGGTGGTAATGGCAACCTCTCGCCGGCTGAAGAATATACGGGTCGAGCGATTGGGCGCCGACCTTAGCGGATACAGAAGGCTTTGCAATGTTCTACAGATTAGCCTGGCTCGCCCTGGTGGTGCCGGCGCTGTTCGCGGTGCCGGCGCTGGCGCAGCTGAACGCGGCGGACCGCGAGCCCGCGACGGCCGGTACGGTCGTGCTGACCGAGGAGGAAGCGGTCGAGAAGCCAGTGCTGCTGATCAAGTCGGTGCAGACCGAGGAGCCGGCGCTGTTGATCGAGCCGGTGCAGACCGAGGAGCCGGCGCTGCTGATCGAGCAGGTGCAGACCGAGAAGCCGGCGCTGCTGTTCGAGTCGGTGCAAACCGAAGAGCCGGTGCCGCTGATCGAGTCGGCGCAGACCGAGGAGCCGGCGCCGCTGATCCTGTCGGCACAGACCGAGGAGATCGCACCGCTGATCGAGGCGGCGCCGGTCGACGAGATCGCGCCGCTGACCGAGGCGGCGCCGGTCCAGGGGGCCGCGCCGCTTGCCCTGCCGGCGCCGCAGCCGATGACGGTGGCGCCGCAGGACGACATCTTCACCGTGCGCGATGTTTCGGTCGATGCCGGCGCCGAGACGACGGCCATAGCGCGCGAGACGGCCTTCGCCGACGGCCAGCGCACCGCCCTGTTGCGGCTGGTCGCGCGGCTGGCGGTGGAGCGCGGCCAGCTCGACGTCGAGGACATGACCGATGAGGAGATCACCGGTCTGATTCGCAGCTTTCAGGTCAACAGCGAGCGCACGACGCCGGGCCGCTATGTCGCCAACCTGACCTTCAGCTTCGAGCCGGCGGCGGTGCGCGGCTTGTTGCGCACGCGGCTAGTCGACTTCACCGAGACGGTCAGCAAGCCGGTCCTGGTGGTGCCGGTGTACCGCTCGGCGGAAGGCACGCGGCTGTGGGACGCGCCCAATCCCTGGCTCGATGCCTGGCTGGACTTCTTCGACACCGAGCGGCTGGTGCCAGTCGTCGTGCCCTTCGGTGACTTGGCCGACGTCACCGACATCAGCCTGGACGAGGCGCTGGCCGGCGATCTGGCATCTCTACGGGCGATCACCACGCGGTACGACGCCGGCGATGCGATCGTCGCCATCGCCGAGCCCCAGGGCGGCGCGCTGGTGATCTCGCTCAAACGGTTCGGCGAGTCGACCGGCCAGGACGCCACCCAGTTCGTCGTTCCCGGCGCGGAAAGCCTCGAATCGATGCTGGCGGCCGCCGTCGAGCAGACCACCGACAAGATCGAGACCGAGTGGCGGGCGCGGACCCGTGTCCAGGCGGCCGAGCGCAACAGCCTGGCGGTGCTAGTGCCGGTATCGGCGCCGGCGGACTGGTTCCAGACCCAGGCGCGGCTGGCGCGGGTGCCGACCATCACCGCCACCAGGATCATCAGCCTGTCGCCGACCGAGGCGGTGCTGGAGTTCGAATTCATCGGCAGCGAGGGCCAGCTGGCGGTCGCCCTGGCGCAGCAGAATCTGGCGCTGGACGACGAGCTGGGCGGGCGGCGGCTGCGGCGTACCGACGTGATCCGCTAGCGAACCGTTGGGCCGCACTCGGAGGGGGCGGGATATCGGTGATCGTGTCGCGATGGCGCGGCGCCACGGGACGGAGTCGGCACGGTGACCACGGCGCAACATGTGCGGTTCTGGCTGGTCGGCCTCGTCGTCTTCAGCCTGCTCGTCTGGATGCTGTCGGATATGCTGCTGCCGTTCGTAGTGGGCATGGCGATCGCCTATCTGCTGGACCCGCTTGCGGATCGGCTGGAGGCAATTCGGGCGCCGCGCTGGCTCGCCACCACGCTGGTTCTGCTCGCCTTCTTCCTGTTGATCACCGCCCTGGTGCTGGTCGTCCTGCCAGTGATCCAGGCCCAGGTCGTCGGCCTGATCACCGCCGTTCCGACTTACGCCAAGGCGATCGGCGAGGCGATGGCACCGATGCTGGAGAGCGTGCGCACGCAACTCTCTGAGTCGGACTACCAGCAGCTGCGCGCCGCCGCCGGCCAGTATATCGGCAACGCCGTCTCGTGGATCGGCGCACTGTTGGGTGGCCTCTGGCGTGGCGGCATGGCGATCCTGGATATCGTCTCGCTGCTGGTCATCACCCCGGTGGTGGCGTTCTACCTGTTGCGCGACTGGGACCGGATGACCGCCAAGATCGACGGCTTCCTGCCGCGCCCCTACGCCGCGACGCTGCGCGACCTGGCACGTCAGGTCGATCACACGCTGGCCAGCTTCATCCGCGGCCAGGGCATGGTGTGCCTGATACTGGGGGTGTTCTACGGCGTCGCGCTGACCGTCGCTGGGCTGAATTTCGGCCTCCTGGTGGGGCTCGGTGCCGGGCTGATCTCGTTCATACCCTATGTCGGATCGATCGCCGGGTTCACCGCCGCCACCGCCATCGCGGTGTTCCAGTTCGACGACTGGACGATGTGGCTGGTGGTCGCGGGCATCTTCATGATCGGCCAGGCGGTCGAGGGCAATTTCCTGACGCCGAAGCTGGTCGGCGAATCGGTCGGGCTGCATCCGGTCTGGGTGATGTTCGCGCTGCTGGCCGGGGCCAGCCTGTTCGGCTTCACCGGGATTATGCTGGCGGTCCCTGTCGCCGCGGTGATCGGCGTCCTGGTGCGGTTCTTCCTCGACCGCTATCGCGACAGCCATTACTTCCTCGGCGATCCGGCGGCGGCGATCGTGGAGCCCGCGGCGGCCGGTCACCATGGCGCGCAAGCGGCGGCGGCGGAGGCCGATGCCCCCGCCGGCGACGACGCGGCGCAACCGCAACCCGGCAACCCTGGCGATGGCGACTGATGGCGCCGGTGCAACTGCCGCTCGACCTCGGCTTCCGGCCGGCCATGGGCGCCGCCGACTTCATGGTCGCCGACAGCAACGGCGCGGCGGTCGGCTGGCTCGACCGCTGGCCTGACTGGCCGGCGCCGGCGCTGGTCGTGCACGGACCCGCGGGCTGCGGCAAGAGTCACCTGACCCAGGTCTGGCGGGCGCGCACGGGCGCGCGCGCGTTGGCAATGGCGGACCTGTCGGCGGCCGACCTGCCGGCGGTGCTGGGCGCGGCGGGCGAGGTCGCGGTCGACGACGCCGAACGGGTCGCCGGCGCCGGGCAGGAACGGGCGCTGCTCCACCTGTACAACCTGGTCAACGAGGCCGGCGGCCACCTGCTGCTGACCGGCCGGGCGCCGCCGGCGCGCTGGCGCCTCGGGCTGGCGGACTTGGCGTCGCGGCTGCGCGCCGCCCCGGCGGTCGCCGTCGGCGAGCCCGACGACGCCCTGCTGGCCGCCGTCCTGGTCAAGCTGTTCGCCGACCGGCAGCTGCGGGTCGGCGACGAGGTGCTGCGATTCCTGCTGCTGCGGATGGAGCGCAGCTTCGCGGCGGCGCGCCGCCTGGTGGCGGCGCTCGACGACCACAGCCTGGCCGCAAGCCGGCCGGTGA
>JAZFQW010000528.1:0-3235 GCA_036445335.1 Alphaproteobacteria bacterium
GCACCGTGTTTCTGACCTGCGAACGGGTCTTCCTGGTGCCCAAGCGCGGCCACGCGGTCGACGATGCCGCCGGGTACTGACGATGCGTTCCGTGAGGGTGGTTCACCAGGGCTCGGTCCGGGCGCACCGGCCGCGACGGCGCTGACGGCTCGTCGACGCCCAGCGCGGCGCCGGTCGCCCCTGCCATGCCCCTCAGCTGCTCCCACTCGGCCCTGATCAGGTTAAGTTCTCTTTGCCCGCTAAATGCTGTTGTACCCGCAATATCTAGCCATTGGTGACGGTTTTCACGGCAGGCCGGGCCAGCCCGCATCTCTCACACTGGCGACGCGCCGGCCGGCGATGGCACGGCCGCGCCCCCACCCGACGCCGTATCGTCAGCCGCCGACCGAATCGGCCGCCGTCGCGGCGATCGCGTCGGCCAGGGCGACCAAACGCCTGGCGTTCTCGACGTGGAGGGTCTCTACCAGCGTGCCGTCGACCACGACGACGCCCTTGCCCTCGGCGATGGCGGCGGCGTGGGCGTCGATGATCCGGCGGGAGTGGTCGAGTTCGGCTTCGCTCGGCGCGAACGCATCGTTGGCCGGGCCGATCTGCCTGGGGTGGATCAGGCTCTTGCCGTCGAATCCCAGCTCCGCGCCCTGCCGGCACGAGGCGGCGAAGCCGTCGTCATCGCCGAGATCGAGATGCACTCCATCGATCACCACCAGCCCGTACGCGCGGCCGGCCAGCAGGCACAGGCCGAGCGCCGTCAGCATCGGCAGCCTGAGCGCGGTATGGGCGGCGTGCAGATCCTTCGCCAGGTCCGCGGTGCCCATGACGAAACCGGCCAGCCGCGGCGAGGCGCCGGCGATCTCCGCCGCGTTGAGGATGCCCAGCGGGGTCTCCATCATGCACCAGATCGCCATCGTGTCGGGCGCGCCGTAGTCGCGCACCAGCGCGTCGGCCCGCCGCACCTGTGCCGCGCCCTCGATCTTGGGCAGCAGCACTGCGTCGGCGCCGGATCTGGCCGCCGCCGCCAGATCGTCGGTGCCCCAGGCATCGTCCAGCCGGTTGGTCCGGATGATCACCTCGCGGCGCCCGTAGCCGCCGGCCGCGACCGCGCCGACGACCCGCGCCCGCGCCGCCGCCTTGGCGTCCGGCGCCACCGCATCCTCCAGATCGAGGATCAGCCCGTCGGCCGGCAGCGTCCGGCCCTTCTCCAGCGCCCGGGCGTTCGACCCCGGCATGTACAGCAACGAGCGGCGCGGACGAGCCGTGGCGGCCATGGCGATTCTTTTCCACACACTACGGCCCCGGCTCCGGGACGGACGGACGGCCCGCCGTCGCGTGGACGGCGGCCACGCCGGTCAGGCCGGCACAGGCAGGTAGTCGCGGACCAGGGTCTCGGCGATCTGCACCGCGTTCAGAGCCGCGCCCTTGCGCAGATTGTCCGACACCACCCACAGCGACAGTCCGTTGTCGACCGTGATGTCGTCGCGGATGCGGCTGACATAGACCTGGTCGTCGCCGGCGCACTCGACCGGCGTGACGTAGCCCTCGTCGGCGCGGTGGTCGATAACCGTCACCCCGGGTGCCGCGCGCAGCGCGGCGCGCGCCTGGTCGACCGACACCGGCGCCTCGAACTCGACGTTGATCGCCTCGCCGTGGCCGACGAACACAGGCACCCGCACGCACGTGGCGGCGACCTTGATCCGCCGATCGAGGATCCGCTTGGTCTCCACCATGATCTTCCACTCCTCCTTGGTGGCGCCGTCTTCCATGAAGTCGTCGATGTGCGGCACCACGTTGAAGGCGATCTGCTTGGTGAAGTTGCGCTTTTCCACCGGGTCGTTGACGAAGATCGCGCGGGTCTGGGAGAACAGCTCGTCCATGGCCTCGCGGCCGGCGCCCGACACCGACTGGTAGGTCGCCACCACCACCCGGCGGATTCGCGCCAGGTCGTGCAGCGGCTTCAGCGCAACCACCATCTGGATCGTCGAGCAGTTCGGGTTGGCGATGATGTTGCGCGCCGTGTGACCGGCGATCGCCTCGGCGTTGACCTCGGGCACCACCAGCGGCACGTCGGGATCCATGCGGAACATCGAGGTGTTGTCGATCACCACGCAGCCGGCCTTCGCCGCCTTCGGCGCATAGACCGCCGACACCTGCGCACCGGGCGACGACAGCGCGATGTCCCAGCCCTTGAAATCGAACGCCGCCAGGTCTTGGATCACGAGCACGTCGTCGTCGCCGAACGACACCTCGCGGCCGATGGACTTGGCCGACGCCAGGGCGGCCACGTCAGCGACCGGGAACGACCGTTCGGCCAGAATGGTCAGGAGTTCGCGCCCGACATTGCCGGTGGCACCGATAACCGCAACCTTGTAGCTCATCGCACCCTCGCCAAGCTTGCCCAGTCGCACGTCGATTCGGGACCGGTTCATTAGGCCGACTCGCCCCGGAATGCAAGGTCGGCGGCGGATACCCGACGCTGGTCAACGAGGGCCCGCGGGACGACCGGCTGATCGCCGCGGCGGCGGACGTCGCCGACGTGGTCGCGCTGCACGAGACCGTCATCGACGGCGACGTCATGGCCATGCGCCGGGTGACCGACGGCGTCGCCATCCCGGCCAGCCACACGCTAGCCCGCATCTCTCACGCCGGCGGCGGGAGCGTTGCGTCGACGTGACCCGCGGCGCTTGATGCCGGCTCGAAGCGGCGCGACAATCGACGCCGCAATCGACCGCGGAGGCGCACCGGCATGGCCAAGATCGGGTCGTACGCCGAGTTCTGGACTTATTATCTACGCCAGCACGCCAAGCCCGGGAACCGCGCGCTGCACTTTTTCGGCACCGCCCTGGCGCTGGCGATCCTGGCCTATGCGCTGGCGACCCAGCGCTGGTGGTTCCTGCTGGCGGCGCTGGTGTCGGGCTACCTGTTCGCCTGGATCGGCCACGCCGCGGTCGAACGCAACCGGCCGGCGACATTCAGCTATCCGGTGTGGTCGCTGGTCAGCGATCTGCGCATGTTCTACCTGTGGATCGCCGGGCGCCTGGGGGCGGAATTAAAACGGGCGGGCGTGACTTGACCCGCATTTCTCATACTGGCCACGGTCCGCGGCCCACGCGTCCGACCGGACTGTTGCAAGTGCGTATCAAGTGACTTCCATGCCAAGTATTTCGCCGCGTTAACCAAGAACACAACTGCAACGATATCGAACTGTGACATAATTATGAACCCCAATCTGGGTCAACGC
>JAZFQW010000529.1:0-4816 GCA_036445335.1 Alphaproteobacteria bacterium
CGAGTTCGACATCATGTACGGCGAGGGCGTGTCGAAGAACGGCGAGCTGCTCGATCTCGGGGTGCAGGCCGGGGTGGTGGAGAAGTCCGGCTCGTGGTTTTCCCACGACGGCCAGCGCATCGGCCAGGGGCGCGAGAACGCCAAGGGCTTTCTGCGCGACAATCCGGAGGTCGCCGACGGCATCGAGCGCAAGATCCGCGAGAACGCGGGCCTGGTATCGGAGCGGATGATGGGCGGCGACGACGCAGAGGACGGCGAGGACCCCGAGGACGGCGAGAGCCCGGAGACGCCGGCGGCCGAGGGGGCGTAGCGGCGGTCGGTGCGTCGGCCCGGGTTGGACCGGGCGGCGCCATGGTCCTCCGCCGTCGGGCGTGACCGCCCGGGGCCGCGACGGCGCCGGCGCGGGCACGCCACCGGGCCGCGACTCTCCTGGTTTGCGTCCGGGCACGCGGCGTGGCGCCGGCCCTCGCGGTGCGGCGTCGCGGCCGGCTGGACACCCGACGGTCGGCCACGGTACAAGGCGGGTCCGCCCGGCCGCTGTGGCCGGGCGTCCCGGCCGGCGCGGGCCGTGCGTCGCCCGGGCCGTTGGGACCTGGGGCGGGGCTGCCGCCGACCGCGCGAATGCAGACGGGACCATGCCGACGACCGGGACCATGCTGACCACCGGCGAGATCCGTTCGACCTTCCTGAACTATTTCGCCGGGCACGGCCACGAGGTGGTGGCGTCGGGGCCGCTGGTGCCGCGCAACGACCCGACGCTGATGTTCACCAACGCCGGCATGGTGCAGTTCAAGAACGTGTTCACCGGGGCGGAGACCCGCTCCTACCAGCGGGCGGTGACGTCGCAGAAGGTGGTGCGCGCCGGCGGCAAGCACAACGACCTGGAGAATGTCGGCTACACCGCGCGGCACCACACCTTCTTTGAGATGCTGGGCAACTTCTCGTTCGGCGACTATTTCAAGGACGTGGCAATCGAGCTGGCGTGGGACCTGCTGACGCGCGAGCTGGGGCTGCCGCCGGACCGGCTGCTGGCCACGGTCTACGCCGAGGACGACGAGGCCGCGGGGCTGTGGAAGAAGATCGCCGGACTGCCCGACGACCGGGTGATCCGCATCCCGACCTCTGCCAATTTCTGGTCGATGGGCGAGACCGGGCCGTGCGGCCCGTGCTCGGAGATCTTCTACGACCACGGCGCCGGCATCCCGGGCGGTCCGCCGGGCAGTGCCGACGAGGACGGCGACCGCTTCGTCGAGGTCTGGAACCTGGTGTTCATGCAGTTCGAGCAGGTCGCGCCGGATCGGCGGGTGGCGCTGCCGCGGCCATCGATCGATACCGGCCTGGGGCTGGAGCGCATAGCCGCGGTGCTGCAGGGCAAGCATGACAACTATGACATCGACCTCATGCGGGCGCTGATCGATGCCTCGGCGGAGGCCACCGGGGCGGCGCCCGACGGCGCCCACGCGGTGTCGCACCGGGTGATCGCCGACCATCTGCGCTCGACCGCCTTCCTGATCGCCGACGGCGTGCTGCCGTCGAACGAGGGCAGGGGCTACGTGCTGCGGCGGATCATGCGACGGGCGATGCGCCACATCCACATGATCGGCGCGGGCGATCCGGTGATGTGGCGCCTGGTGCCGGCGCTGGTCCGGGAGATGGGCGGGGCATTCGCCGAGCTCGGCCGCGCCGAGGCGCTGATCACCGAGACCCTGCGGCTCGAGGAGAGCCGCTTCAAGGCGACGCTCGACCGCGGCCTGAGGCTGCTGGAGGAGGAGACCGGCACGGTCGCCGACGGCGGCGCGCTGCCCGGCGAGGTCGCGTTCAAGCTTTACGACACCTATGGGTTCCCGCTCGACCTTACCCAGGACGTGCTGCGCGGCCAGGGCAAGACGGTCGACACCGCCGGGTTCGACGCGGCGATGGATCGCCAGCGCGCCGAGGCGCGGCGCAGCTGGGCCGGCTCCGGCGATGCGGCGACCGAGCAGATCTGGTTCGACATCAGGGAGCGGGTCGGCGCCACCGACTTCCTCGGCTACGAGACCGAGCGCGCCGAGGGCGAAGTGCTGGCGCTGGTGGTCGACGGCAAGCCGGCCGACCGCGCCGCCGCCGGCCAGGCGGTCGCGGTGATCGCCAACCAGACGCCGTTCTACGGCGAATCCGGCGGCCAGGTGGGCGACCATGGCGGGCTGTTCACCGCCGGCGGGGCCGAGGTGCGGGTCGCCGACACCCAGAGGAAGCTCGATGACCTGGTCCTGCATCTCGGCACGATGGCCGGGGGCACGCTGGCGGTCGGCGACGCGGTCGAGATGTCGGTCGACGCCGGCCGGCGCGACGCCATCCGCGCCAACCACTCCGCCACCCACCTGCTGCACGAGGCACTGCGCCGCCGGCTCGGGGCCCACGTCACCCAGAAGGGCTCGCTGGTCGCGCCCGACCGTCTGCGCTTCGACATCAGCCAGCCACGTGCCCTGACGCCGGAGGAGATCACCGCGGTCGAGGCCGACGTCAACGCGCGGGTGCGCGAGAACGCCGAGGTCGTGACCCGGCTGATGACGCCCGACGACGCCCAGGCCGAGGGCGCCATGGCGCTGTTCGGCGAGAAGTACGGCGAGACCGTGCGCGTCGTCAGCATGGGCCGCGACGGCAACCGGTCCTATTCGCTAGAGCTGTGCGGCGGCACCCATGTGCGCCGCACCGGTGATATCGGCAGCGTCATGATCGTCGACGAGGGCGCGGTCGCCGCCGGAGTGCGCCGCATCGAGGCGCTGACCGGCGCCGCCGCGGTCGACCACGCGGCGCGCCTGAAATCGCTGCTGGCCGAGGCGGCGGCAGCGCTGAAGGCGCCCACGGCCGAGCTGCCGGCGCGCATCGTCGCTCTGGCGGACGAGAAGCGCAAGCTGGAGCGCGCGCTGGTCGAGCAGCGCCGCCGGCAGGCGAGCGGCGGCGCGGCGGCCGGCGATGGCTTCAAGGAGGTGGCCGGCGTCCGCTTCGCCGGCCGGGTGCTCGACGGCGTGCCGCCCAAGGAGCTGAAGCCGATGGCCGACGACCTCAAGCGCCAGATCGGCACAGGCGTGGTCGGCCTGATCGCGGTCAACGACGGACGGGCGTCGATCGTGGTCGGCGTGACCGAGGACCTGACCGGCCGGTTCAGCGCCGTCGATCTGGTGCGCGCCGGCTCCGCCGCGCTGGGCGGCAAGGGCGGCGGCGGCCGCCCCGACATGGCCATGGCCGGCGGCCCCGACGGCGCCAAGGCGTCGGCCGCGCTGGCCGCGCTGGAGGCGGCGTTGGACCAGGCGGCGTGACCCGCCGCCGCGGGCGCCGGGGTACAGAGTCTCCGTTCGCCATCGGCCGTCAGCCGATGGTCAACGGCCAACGGCCAACGGACGACGGCCGATGGCGACATGGGTGCCCTGGTGACGTGATGGCGATCCTCGACGTCGGCTGGGCCCGCTGGCGCCCGTGAGCCGCACCGCCCTGCTGGCCGGGGCGACCGGGCTGGTCGGCGGATTCGTGCTCGACGCCCTGCTGAACGACCCGGCCTACGATAGGGTTTCGGTGATCGGCCGGCGGGACATCGGCCGCCGCCACCCGAAGCTGACCGTGCATATCGTCGACTTCGGCCGGCTGGCGGACCATGCCGAGGCGATCGTCGGCGACGACGTTTTCTGCGCGCTGGGCAGTACGATCCGCAATGCCGGGACCCGCCGGGCTTTCTACGGCGTCGATCACGACCACGTCATTGCCGCAGCAAAGTACGCTTCGGCCGGTGGGGCGCGGCGGATGGCGATCGTGTCCTCGGTGGGCGCGTCCGTGGCGGCGCGCACCTTCTACCTGCGGACCAAGGGCGAGATGGAGCGCGACGTCGCCGCGCTCGGTTACGCGCAGGTCGACATATTTCGGCCGGGCTTGCTGCTCGGGCCGCGCACCGAGTTTCGCCCCGCCGAGCGGCTGGGGACGCTGCTGGCGCCGGTGATCGGACCGCTCATGCTGGGCGGCCTGTCGCGGTATCGCGGCATCCCGGCGGCCACGGTGGCCACCGCCATGGTCGCGGCTCTGCGCCGGGATCGGCCCGGCACCCATATCCACGAGAACCGCGCGATCGCCGCGCTCGCCGGCACACCCGGCGGTGCCTGACGGCAGTGCCCTGTGGGCTGGCGCGCCGGCGCCGGACCGGTCATCCACAAGACCATCATCCTAATCGGCAATAAGCTCTACCAATCTCCATCAGGATATTGTAGGGTCCCGGCTCGAACACGCTATATATCGTATTAGCCACCATCGGTAGTGATCTTATCGATAATGGTCGCGAGGGAGTGGGGTTATGAGCTGGACAGAGGAGAAGGTGACCCAGCTGCGCCAGATGTGGGGCCATGGCAAGAGCGCCAGCGAGATCGCCCAGATCATCGGCGACGTATCGCGCAACGCGGTGATCGGCAAGGCCCACCGGCTTGGCCTATCGGGCCAGCCGTCGCCGGCCAGGGTCCGCAAGCGCAAGCCCGTCCCGGTCGTCGGGCGGCCGGTCGACGGCGCCACCATCCTGGCGCTGACCGAGCGGATGTGCCGCTGGCCGCACGGCGATCCGAAGTCGGCCGATTTCCAGTTCTGCGGCCGGCCGGCGTTGCCGGGCGCGTCGTATTGCGCCGACCACACTGCGATGGCCTACCAGCAGCCGGAGCGCAAGCGCGGCGAACGCCGCGCCGCCCACGGCTGACCTCAGCGAGGCCAGCGCGCCGGGCGTCAGCCCGCCGCCATCGCCGCCCGCAGCCCCTGGTCGAGCGTGTCGAGAAACTGGTTGGTGGTCAGCCAGGGCTGGTCGGGG
>JAZFQW010000530.1:0-3139 GCA_036445335.1 Alphaproteobacteria bacterium
TCCGGTCGCCCACCATTCGCGTTTCCGCCTGCGCGTCGGTCGTCTCGACGTACAGCCGCATCAGCAGGTTCTTCGACACCTGCAGACGATAGTCCGCGCTGGCGCGCCAGTCGGAAATCGGCTGGAAGTCCGTCTCCAGAGCGTCCATCGCGCCCAGGACGGTTTCCTCCGTCCAGGCCGATCCGATCAACCGCGCCTCGACCGCGCGCGCGCGCTTGGGCGTCGCGGCCATGCCGCCGAACGAGACCCGCGCATCGGCCACGGTGTCGCCGTCGAGGCGCAGGCTGAACGCCGCCAGGGTGGAGGTGATGTCCTGGTCGAACCGCTTGGCGATCTTGTAGGCGCGGAACCGCGTGCCCGGCGCCGGTAGCGGCACCACGATCTTCTCGACGAACTCGTCCGGGCGCCGGTCCTGCTTGCCGTAGTCGACGAAGAAGTCCTCGATCGGCATCGCCCGCCGCTCGGCGCCGCGGCGCAGATGCAGTGTCGCCCCCGCGGCGATCAGCAGCGGCGGCGAATCGCCGATCGGCGAGCCGTTCGCGACATTGCCGCCGATCGTGCCGGCGTTGCGGATCGGGACCGATCCGATCCGGCGGATGACTTCGCCCATGTCGGGATAATGCCGCGCCAGCGTCGCCATCGCGTCGGTGTAGCTGACGCCGGCGCCGATCTCGATCCCGTCGGCGCCGTCCTCGATCCGCGCCAACTCGGCGACCCGGCCGATATAGATGATGGTGTCCAGTCGCCGCATCTCCTTGGTCACCCACAGGCCGACATCGGTCGACCCGGCGACGATCGTGGCGTCGGGGTGGCCCTCGACCAGCTCGGCCAGCGCCTTCACCGTGGCGGGCGCGTAGAACCGGCGGTTGCCGTCGCTGACCGCGACCGTCTGTCTGTCGTCGAGCGCCCGCAGCGCCGCGATCGTCTCGTCTTCCCGCGCGGCGAAATCATCCCGTCTGGGCTCCAGATCGTACATCCGCTGCGCCGCGCGCACGATCGGCGCGTAGCCGGTGCATCGGCACAGGTTGCCGGCCAGCGCGTCATCGATCGCCTCGCCGTCCGGCGCGGAATCGGTGTGGCGCGTCATCGCGAACAGCGACATGACGAAGCCCGGGGTGCAGAAGCCGCACTGCGACCCGTGGCAGTCGACCATGGCCTGCTGCACCGGATGCAACACGCCGTTCTTGCCGGCCAGGTGCTCCACCGTCAGCAGCTGGCAGCCGTCGAGCGTCCCGACGAACTGGATGCAGGCATTGACCGCCTCGTAGCGCAGCGCCCCGTCGACCAGCCGCGCCCGCACCACGGTGCACGCGCCGCAGTCGCCCTCGTTGCAGCCTTCCTTGGTGCCGACCAGCCTCTCGACCAAGCGGAGATAGTCGAGCACGGTCATGGTCGGATCGACCGTTCGCAGAGTGCGCTTATCGTGTCCAAGCAGGAAGCGGATTTCTTTTCGCATCTCGGGTCCTCGCACGCGTTCCAGATCGGCCGTCAGCTGCCGCGGTAGGTCGAATAGCCGTAGGGCGAGATCAACAGCGGCACGTGATAGTGCTCGCCGGTCCCGGCGACGCCGAACCGGATCGGCACCTGTTCGAGAAAGGCCGGGGTCGGCAGCTCGACACCACTGGCGCGGAAATACGAGCCGACATGAAAGACCAGCTCGTATTGTCCGGGCGCGAACGCCGCCCCGGACAGCAGCGGCGCGTCGCAGCGGCCGTCATCGTTGGTCAGACCGTCGCACAGCGGTTCGGTGCCGGAAGCCGCCAACCGGAACAGCTCGATGCGCACGCCCGGCGCCGGTCGCCCGGTCGCGGTATCCAGCACATGGGTTGTCAATCGGCCCGACTGCGCGGACTCGGTCGCCGTCATCCTGTCGTCCCTCCCGATCGCCGACTCGTTGCTTCGTCGCGATGCCCGGCAGCCGCGCTGGCCGGGCTCTGGGTTTCTCCGCCCCTGATATCGCCGGATGTGGCTCAATCCAATACGCCGACTCCGACTGGAGTAGAATAGTCCGAACCTGGGAAGGAGTTTCAAAATAAATCGATTAGGCCGCCACCGGGGTGGCCGCCCTATAGTCTAGGCGAAGGTCCTGGATCGCAGGTGAGGCATGAACAATGGCTGATCCCTACCCTCGCGACTTGGTCGGTTATGGCCGCCGGACGCCCGATCCGAACTGGCCCGGCGGCGCGCGCATCGCCGTGCAATTCGTCATCAATTACGAGGAGGGCGGCGAGAACTGCGTCCTCCACGGCGACGCGGCGTCGGAGGCGTTCCTGTCGGAAATCGTCGGCGCCCAGGCCTGGCCGGGCCAGCGCCATATGAACATGGAGTCGATTTACGAATACGGCTCGCGCGCCGGATTCTGGCGGCTGTGGCGCCTGTTCACGAGCCGCGGGCTGCCGGTGACCGTCTACGGCGTGGCGACGGCGCTGCAGCGCAACCCCGTGACCGTCGAGGCCATGGGCGAGGCCGGCTGGGAGATCGCGTCGCACGGCCTGAAATGGATCGAATACAAGGACTTCTCCGAGGCGGACGAGCGCGCCCATTTGGCCGAGGCGATCCGGATCCACACCGAGGTCACCGGCGAACGGCCACTGGGCTGGTACACCGGGCGAAACTCGGAGCGGACATTGCGCCTGGTGATGGAGGACGGCGGCTTCCTCTATTCCGCCGACTCCTACGCCGACGATCTGCCCTACTGGGTCGAGGGGCCGAACGGACCGCACCTCATCGTGCCCTACACCCTCGACGCCAACGACATGCGATTCGCCACGCCCCAGGGCTTCAATTCCGGCGACCAGTTCTTCGCCTACTTAAGGGACAGCTTCGACGTGCTGTACCAGGAGGGATGCCAGGGCGCGGCGAAGATGATGTCGGTCGGGCTCCATTGCCGGCTGGCCGGCCGGCCGGGCCGGGCCGCGGCGCTGGCCCGATTCCTCGACCACGTGCAGGGCCACGAAGATGCCTGGGTCGCGCGCCGCATCGACATCGCGCGCCACTGGCACGACCATCACGGCGCCGATCGATGAGCGGCCACACCGACCCGGACGACGCGGCCCGCGCCGCGTTCGTCGCCCGCTACGGCGATGTCTTCGAGCACTCGCCGTGGATCGCCGAGGCCGCCTACGACGCCGGCCTGCCC
>JAZFQW010000531.1:0-10644 GCA_036445335.1 Alphaproteobacteria bacterium
TCCGGTCGCAGTCGTCTCGGACCATCAAGGTCACGTCGTGACGCTGCGACAGGTGGTTGGCCAGTTCGACGGCGGCGCGTTCGGATCCCCAGAAATTCCGCGTGAAGATCGCCTGAACGATCCTCAAACGCTCGTCGCCCTGCCTCTGCATGGATCCTCGGACCTTCCGCACCGTGAACGGTCGATCGGCGGCCGGTGAACCCTCATGGTCCCGCCGTGTGTCGTGTTCACGGTAGCCAATTCGAGCTAGTCGATCAAAGTGGCCGTGGCTAGGCATGGGGCTAGTAAGTCGTGCGGCCGCCGCTAAGGTCGAAGGTGGCGCCGGTGGTGAACGAGTTCTCCGCCGAGACCAGCCAGGCGACCATCGCCGCGATCTCCTCCAGCCGCGGAAAGCGGCCGCGCGGGATTCGCGAGCGCATGTACTCGATATGCTCCTCCGACACCTGCTCCAGGATCCGCGTCTGCGCCGCCGCCGGGGTGATGCAGTTGACGGCGATGTCGTAGGTCGCCAGCTCCTTGCCCAGCGATTTGGTCAGGGCGATCACCCCGGCCTTGGCGGCGCTGTACGGCCCGGCCTTGGCGGCGCTGTACGGCCCGGCGTTCGGATTGCCCTCCTTGCCGGCGACCGACGACGTGCAGACGATGCGGCCGTAGTTCCGCTCGATCATTCCGGGCACGACGGCGCGGCAGCAGTGGAATACACCGGTCAGGTCGACGTCGATCACCCGCTGCCACTGGTCGACCGGGTATACCCAAAGCTTGGCGGTTGGCCCGGCGATGCCCGCGTTGGCGACCAGGATGTCGATGCCGCCGACCGCGGCACCGGTCGCCGCCGCTGCGGCCTCGACCGCCGCAAGGTCGGTGACGTCGACGACGGCGTGGTAGACGGTCCCGCCGGGCGCGAGCGCCTTGGCGGTCTCCGCCACCAGCCCGGCGTCGCGATCCCACAGGCTCACCGCCGCGCCCGACGCCAGCAGGCGTTCGGCGATGGCCCGGCCGATGCCCTGCGCGCCGCCGGTGACCACTGCCCGCCGGTCCTGCAAATCGATCCGATTCATGCCCTGCTCCCCGTTTACCGACCCGCCGTCGCGAGTCGCCCGATGATCGCGCGCGACAGCCGGCCGATCGCGCCGCCGTCGCCCAGCGGCTTGATATTCCGCCCTCCGGTGGCCATTTGAAAGACCAGGCGGCGCCGGGAGTCCGGGTCGCCGCGATCGGCGCCGAGGCCGGGCCGATCGGCTGATCGTAACGGCCACTCGCTCGTTGGAGGGGTATGGCACATGAGTCGGATGTCACTTCTCAATAGCCCGCTGTTGCTCGGTTTCGAGCAGTTCGAGCGGACACTCGATCGGGTCGCGAAGGCGTCCTCGGACGGATACCCACCCTACAATATCGAACAGATCGGTCCAGACGGATTGCGGATCACGCTGGCCGTCGCCGGCTTTCGGATCGACGAGCTGTCGGTGCAGGTCGAGGACAACCAGTTGACGGTGCGCGGCCGGCAGATCGATGACAAGGACCGGGTCTACCTCCATCGCGGCATCGCGGCGCGCCAGTTTCAGCGCTCGTTCATCCTGGCCGACGGCATCGAGGTTAGCGGCGCCAACCTGGACAACGGCCTGTTGAGCGTGGACCTGAGGCGGCCGCTGCCGGCGAACAAGGTCCGGACCATCGACATCACGCGCCCCGCCGGCAAGGCCCGGACGAAATCGATCGACGTCGAGTCCGATCACATCACGCACGAGAGCGAAGAGGGTCGATCATGAACACGGTCATCGAACTCAATTTGCGACGCCTGTCGCCGGCGGACTTCGCGGCCCTCGGCGTCGACGATCTCGCCTATGTCAGGGCGACCGAGGCCGATGGCGAGGCGGCATTCGCCGTCCACGCCGCCGACGGGACGCCGCTGGCCGTCGTGGCCAGCCGCGACGTCGCCTTCGCGCTATGTCGGCAGAACGACCTGGAGCCGCTCAGCGAGCACTAGCCCGCACCTCTCATACTGGCCACGGTCTGCGCGGCCAGCGCGGGCGACCGACTCCGATTCGGCACGGCCGCCGCCACGGCGCGGCGGCCGAACCGCCCCGGCGGTGACGCCGGGCGGTTCGGTGTCGACGATCGCTCAGGCCGCGTTTGCGGCTTCATTTTCCTTGACCAGCGCCGCTATCGCGTCGGCGGTTTCGCAGCCGCGCAGCTTTTCGCAAAGGGTCTGGTCGCGCAGCAGGCGCGAAACCCGCGCCAGCGCCTTGAGATGGTCGGCCCCGGCCGATTCGGGCGCCATCAACAGGAAGATCAGGTCGACCGGTTGATCGTCGACCGCGTCGAAGTCGATCGGCCGCTCCAAACGGGCGAAGATGCCATAGACGTGGTCCAGGGTGGGCAGTTTGCCGTGCGGGATGGCGATGCCGCGGCCGACTCCGGTCGTGCCCAGGCGCTCGCGTTCCAACAAGACGTCGAAGATCGCGCGTTCATGCTGTCCGGATAACACCGCCGCGCGTTTCGCCAATTCCTGCAGTGCCTGCTTCTTGCTGGTCGCGCGCAGGTTGGCAATGATTCCGTCGGGTTTCAAAATTTCCAGCATTCCTCTCGAACCCGGCCGGTCGCCGTCAGACGCCGGCTTCTGGGCTCCCTTGCGGATCGACCCAGCCAATGTTGCCATCGCCACGGCGGTAGATCATGTTCAGCCCGCCATGGGCGCCGTTGCGGAACATGAGCGCCGGCAGACCTGCCAGATCCAGACGCATCACCGCCTCGCTGACGGTCAGAGTCTCGACGGCCGTGGTCATCTCGGCGATGACGACATGCTCGGTCGGTTCCTCAATATGGTCCGGCAGTTCTTCCGGTTCGGCCTGCAACACGTAGGCCTGCGCCGGGATCGCCTTGTCCGCCGAACCGTTCTTGTGATGGTCCTTCAGCCGGCGCTTGTAACGGCGCAGCCGCTTGCCCACCCGATCGGCGGCCTGGTCGAAGGCGACGTAGGGGCCCTCGGCAGCGGCGTTGCCCTGCAGCATGATGTTGCGGCCGACATGGACCGATACGTCCGCCCGATACAGGTGCGCCTCGCGCGAGAACACAACTGTGGCGTCGATCGGGTTGGTGAAGTACTTCTCCGCTACTGCGTTCAGGCTGTCTTCGACGTGGACGCGCAGGGCGTCGCCCACGTCAAGTTGCTTGCCTTTGACGGTGAGCTGCATTGCTCGCACTGTCCGGAAACGAAATACCACGCCTTGCTACGTACGCACGCTGGCGGCGAGGTCGAACCAACGGGCGCGGAAAATAATGATGGGTCGCAACGATTGTCAAGAATTCCTCATCTGCAGGTTCGGCGACCCTTCGTCGGGTCGCGATCCAACGATGTCGGATCGCGACGCGACGTCAGAGCCGCATTCCCTTTTCTCGACGCCGCTGGACCGACGATGGAATACGCATCGACTCACGATACTTGGCAACGGTACGGCGCGCAATGTCGACGCCGTCCGCATGCAGGATTTCGACGATTCCGTCGTCCGATAGAACTCCGTCGGCGGGCTCGGCGTCGATCAGTGACTTGATCCGGACCCGCACGGACTCGGCCGAATGCGCCCCGCGGCCGTCGGCGCCGGCAATCGCGGCGGTGAAGAAATACTTCAGCTCGAACACGCCGCGCGCGGTGGCGATGTACTTGTTGGCGGTCACTCGGCTGACCGTGCTTTCGTGCATGCCGATGCGGTCGGCGATGTCACGCAGGATCAGCGGCTTCAGATACTGCACACCGTGGGCGAAGAATCGGTCCTGCTGGCGCACGATCTCGGTCGCCACCTTGAGGATGGTGGTGGCGCGCTGGTGCAGCGACTTGACCAGCCAGTTCGCCGACGCTAGGCACTCGGCGACATAGTCCTTCTCGGTCTTGTTGCGGATCGACGCGTTGACCTCGGCGTAATAGCGCTGATTGACCAGCACCTTCGGCAGCGTGTCGGTGTTCAACTCGACGATCCAGCCGCCGCCCGGTTGCGGTCGCATCAGAATGTCCGGTGTCACCGTCTGCACGATCTCACGGCTGAACGACTGTGCCGGCTTCGGATCGAGCGCACGCACCTCGCCGACCATGTCCGCCAGGTCCTCCTTGTCGACTCCGCACACACGGATCAGGGCCGGGAAGTTGCGCTGGGCGACCAGCGGCAGATTGTCCAGCAGCGCCTGCATGGCCGGGTCGAGGCGGTTCCTCTCGGCCAGTTGCAGGGCGAGGCATTCGGCCAGATCGCGCGCGAAGATGCCGGGCGGATCGAAGCGCTGCAGGCGTCCGAGCACGTTGAGAACGCGGTCCGCCGGGCACCCGAGTTGATCGGCCACCGCCTGCGGATCGCCGCTCAGATAGCCCGCCTCGTCGATCATTTCGACCATGTGGGCGCCGATAAGCCGGTCGGCCGGGTCGGCCAGCTCGGTGTTGACCTGACGAAGCAAATGATCGCGCAGCGAAACTGGTCCCGAGAGGATCTGCTCCAGGTTGTAGTCGCCGTTGCCGGTACCGCCGCCGCGACCGGTCCAACCAGTCCGACCGTCACTGGGCGTCGGCACCGTCGCCGGATCGCCGCCGTCGGTGGCGCCGTCGCTGGTCCAGACATTCTCGTATTCGGTATCCAGCGGCGCATCCGCCGCGGCGCCCAGCGTGTCGGCGTTGGCCAGGGTGTCGGTTCCGGTCACGTCGCCGGCCGGCACCTCGACGCCGTTGCCCGGCGGATCGGCCGCAGGATGCGGTTCTGCGGCCGCGCCGACGGGACCATCGGCGTCCTCGAGTTCCAGTAACGGGTTTCGCTCGATCTCGCTGTCGACGTATTCGGTCAATTCGATATTCGACAACTGCAGCAGTTTGATGGCCTGCTGCAACTGCGGCGTCATGACCAGCGTCTGAGATTGCCTCAGATCGAGCCGTTGCGTGAGCGCCATGGCTAAAGTGTTCTAAAGACTAAACCTTTCGCCCAGGTAAACGCGCCGGACGTCCTTGTGGGCGACGATTTCGGATGGCTCACCCTCCATCAGGACGGCGCCATTATGCAAGATATAGGCCCGATCGACGATGTCCAGCGTTTCCCGGACATTGTGGTCGGTGATCAGGACGCCAATGCCACGGTCGCGCAGGTGGCTCACAAGGTCGCGGATATCGCCGACCGCCACCGGATCGATACCCGCCAGCGGCTCATCGAGCAGGATGAATTGCGGGTGCGACGCCAGGGCGCGGGCGATCTCGACCCGCCGGCGTTCGCCCCCCGACAGCGCCAGCGCCGGCGCGCGCCGCAAGTGGGTCAGCGAGAACTCGGCCAGCAGATCCTCCAGCACGGCGTCGCGGGCCTCGCGGTCTTTTTCGACCGCCTCCAGCACCGCGCGGATGTTCTGCTCGACCGTCAGGCCGCGGAAGATCGACGCCTCCTGCGGCAGATAGCCGATGCCCAGGCGGGCGCGCCGGTACATCGGCAGGTCGGTCAGGTTGTGGCCGTCCAGCGAGATCGTGCCGTAATCGGGCGCGATCAGGCCGGTGATGATATAAAAGCAGGTGGTCTTGCCGGCGCCGTTCGGCCCCAGCAGGCCGACCGCCTCGCCGCGCCGGACGCTGACGGTGACGTTCCTGAGCACCGGCCGTTTGCGGTACTGCTTGCCGATCTGGCGGGCGACCAGCCCGTCGCTCTGCGACACCAGGCGCGCCGTCGCTGGTCTTTCGGCCGGTCCGGCCTGGGGCACGGTGCTCTGCTGATCGGGCACTATTCGGGCCTCTAGTCGCCTCTGTTTTCACTCGCTGGGCACGAACAGCCCGTGGACACGGTCGTCGGCGCCGGGCTGCGCGAGCAGACGGCTGACGCCGGTGGTCAGGTTGATCTCGGCGTAGTCGCCGTTGAGCTGGTTCTTGCCGCGCGTCAACCGAACCGAACCGGTCAGCGTGGCGACGTTGGTCACTAGGTCATAGACCCCCTGATCGCCGGACGCGACATCGGTCGTCGTCGTGATTACGACATTCCCGAACGCGTTCAGGCTGCGCATTTCCAGCTTCCCGGCGTCGTTCTCGACGAATACCGCCGTCAGCTCGTCGGCATTGACCCGATCGGTGCCGCGCACCGCCTGGGCGTCACCGCGGGCGACCGCCAACTGCTCGCCTTGCCAATATTCCAGACTGTCCCTCGCGGTGATGACCTCGGTCTCGGTGACCAGCTTCAGATCGTCGCCGGTAAGGGTGAAGACATCCTTATCGATGTCGTAGACGCCGTGATCCCCGTGCGCCTGCTCGGTGGGGGTCGTCACGACCACGCTGCCGTCCGCGGTGACCCGCCAGATCTCGGTCGTGCCGTCGGCGCGATCGCGATAGTCGGCGGTCAGCAGGTCGGCCGTCACGACGAAGTCGCCCTGCCGCAGCCGCGCGTCGCCGCGGGCGACGTAAATGTTCTGGTCACTGTGCCATTCCAGGCTTTGCGACGCCTCGATCTCGATGCCACTGCCGACGCCCTGCGCTCCGGCGGTCGTCGCCGACAATGATCCGACCAGCAGGCCCGTTGCCGCCAGGACCGCCGTCATGACCGTGCTCATGGGTTGACGTCCTCGCTCTCCGCAGTGGTTTCGCGGTCGTCCCGCGCACTCCCGACGTCGACCAGGACCGCCCGCGACCGACCGGTGAAGATTACAGTAGCGCCGTTGTCCTCGATGCGGAAACCCTCGGATTCAATCTCGCCGGCCGGGCCGACGCCGATCACCGGGCGGTCGCCCCAGGCGGTCTGTGCCGCCATGTCGATGTGTGCCTCGTCGGTAGAGAACTGATGGCCGTCGTCGCGGTACAGGAACACGTCGCCGCTGAGGTGCAGCCGCTTTCGCGCCCGGTCGAAGCGGCCGGTGTTGGCGGTCAGCGCCATCCAGGCGCCGTTATCGAGCGTGATCTCGCCTTGCGGTGCCGCCAGCTCGACAATGTCGGGGTCGTCGGTGCTCTGGCTGGCGCCCTCGGCGACGATGGTGTAGGGCCGGTCGCGCGCGTCGGTGCCGACCAGTCGCGGACCGACAAGCTGGGCCATGCCGGCCTCCAGCTCCAGCGCCTCGACCATGGGCTGCGGCGTCTCCCGCAGGGTCGGCCACAGCACCAGCAGGCCGACGATGCCGGTGGCCACCAGCGGCAGGACGACCTTCGTGACGCCGACGAACCGGCTGTACCGGCGGCTGATCCGCGTGATCGGCAGGCCCGGCGTGAAGCCCAGATCCGACCGGCGGGGGCCCCCAGTCCGCTTCGACGGGCCCGTGTCGCGATCGCCGTACCGGTCGACCGCCACGGCGGCTACGCCACCCCGGCGCGCAGGCAGTCGTGGATATGGATGATGCCGACCGGGCGGTGCTCGGCGTCGGTGACGAACAGGCTGGTGATCGGCCGGTCCGGCGTATTCATCTCGCGCAGCGCCTCGGCGGCCAGCGCGCCGGCGCGGATCGTGCGCGGCGATCCGGTCATCACCGCGCCCGCGGTCAGGTCCAGCAGGTCGCCGGCCATGTGGCGGCGCAAGTCGCCGTCGGTCACGATGCCGGTCAGCCGCCCGGCGTCGTCGACGATGCCGACGCAGCCGAAGGATTTGGCGGTGATCACCAGGATCGCCTCGGCCATCGACAGATCGGGCCCGGCCAGCGGCAACTCCTCGCCGGAGTGCATGATGTCGCTCACCTTGATCAGCCGGCGGCCGAGCGCGCCGCCGGGGTGGAGCTCGCGGTAGTCGTCCGCCGAGAAGCCGCGCCGCTCCAGCAGCGCGATCGCCATCGCGTCGCCCAGCGCCAGCATCAGGGTGGTCGACGTGGTCGGTGCCAGCCCCATCGGGCAGGCTTCCGGCGCGGCGGGCAGCAGCAGCGCCACGTCCGATTGATCGGCCAGCGGCGAGCCGGCGCTGCTGGTGATCCCGATCAGCGGCAATCCGAAGCGCCGGGCATAGGCGATGATGTCGGCCAATTCGGTCGTCTTGCCCGAATTCGACAGCGCGACGACAACGTCGTCCAGCGCGATCATTCCCAGATCGCCATGACTCGCCTCGCTGGGGTGCACGAAGAACGACGGCGTCCCGGTCGAGGCCAGGGTGGCGGAGACCTTGCGGGCGATATGACCGCTCTTACCGATGCCGGTCACCACCACGCGGCCCTTCGCGCCGATCATCAGGTCGATCGCGCGCCGGAACGATCCGTCCAGCGACGCGGCCAGGCGCGACAGGCCGTCGGCCTCGATGTGCAGGACCCGTTCCGCCACCTGCCGGTCGCCGTCGGGCACGGCCGCCTGCCGGGCCGGCGCGTGGTTGGTCGAGGGGTCAAGAGTCATAGTGCTCAACTCGTCAGTCCTTGAATGACGCCGGCTGCGGCGGCATGCCGATCGCGAGAGTGCCGGGCGACGGCACCGTCGCGGCGCCTCAATGGGCGAAGATGTCCACGTCCTGCCAGCCGCCCAGGTCGAGCGCGACGCGGGTCGGCAGGAACGAAAAACACGCGACCGCCAGCCCGGTCCGCCCTTCGCGCGCCAGCATCGCGTCCAGTTTCGCCTTCAACGCGTGGAGATAGATGACGTCGCCGGCGGCATAACGCAACTGTTCGCGGGTCAGCTTTTCCGCCCCCCAGTCCGAACTTTGCTGCTGTTTGGAGATATCCTCGCCCAGCAGGTCGCGACACAGATCCTTCAAGCCGTGCCGGTCGGTATAGGTGCGGACCAGCTTCGAGGCGATCTTGGTGCAATAGACCGGTTGGCACACAATCCCCAGATAGGCGCTCAGGACGGCGATGTCGAAACGGGCGTAATGGAACAGCTTGGTGACCTGAGGGTCGGCCAGCAGCCGCTTCAGGTGCGGCGCGTCGTATCGGCCCTTGGCCAGCTGCACGACGTGGCTGGCGCCGTCGCCGGCGGACAGCTGGACCAGGCACAGCCGGTCGCGCGCCGGATCGAGCCCCATCGTCTCGGTGTCGACCGCCACCAACGGGCCGAGATCCAGGCCGGCCGGCAGGTCGTCGCGGTGGAGCATGGGCTCGGAGGGCACGGCGGCGGCTGGTCCTGCTGTTGGCGCGGCACATGGGCGACGGCCGGCACACGAAAAGACCCGCGCGTCAGACGGCGGGTCCGCGACGGGTTGGGCCGGAACCCGGATGTATTGGTGCCCAGGAGAAGACTCGAACTTCCACGACCTTACGGCCACAGGTACCTGAAACCTGCGCGTCTACCAATTCCGCCACCTGGGCAGTGCGGGCCGATTTACTATGCTCGCGGGCAGGTGATGTCAACCGGCTTGCGCCCTGGCGTGCGGCGGCGCTGTTCTTTATAAGCGGACAGGCAAGACTCCGGCGGACGGCGTGGCCGCGTCGCCGACGGGAGCGATCGCGGCGCCGCAGCGGCGCCCCGCGCGGCGCGGCCCCGAACAGGTTGGTGACGACCATGACGCCTCGCAGTGTGACGGTGTTCGGTGGGTCCGGCTTCGTCGGCCGCCATCTGGTCAATCGGCTGGCGGCGGGCGGCTGGCGCGTCCGCGTCGCCACCCGGCACCCGGGCGAGGCGCTGTTCCTGAAGCCGATGGGCGTGGTCGGCCAGGTCGTGCCGGTGTTCGCCAACATCCGCGACGACGCCTCGGTGGCGGCGGCGGTGGCGGGCGTCGACGACGTGGTCAACCTGGTCGGGATCCTGTACCAAAGCGGCCGGCAGACCTTCGCCGCGACGCATCACCACGGCGCCGGCCGGGTCGCCACGGCGGCCGCGGCGGCCGGCGCCGGCCGGATGATCCAGGTCTCCGCGATCGGCGCGACGACGACCGCGCGGTCGGAGTACGCGCGGACCAAGGCGGCGGGCGAGGCGGCGGTGCTGGCGGCGTTCCCCGACGCCACGATCGTGCGCCCCAGCATCGTCTTCGGGCCCGAGGACGGATTCTTCAACCTGTTCGCCGCGCTGGCCCGGCTGTCGCCGGCGCTGCCGCTGATCGGCGGCGGCCGGACCGAGTTTCAGCCGGTCTATGTCGGCGACGTGGCCGATGCGATCGTCGCCTGCCTCGACGACGGCGCCACGAAGGGCAAGGTCTACGAGCTCGGCGGGCCGGCGGTCTACAGCTTCCGGCGGCTGATGGAGCTGACGCTGAACGCCATCGGCCGCCGACGGCTGCTGCTGCCGGTGCCGTGGTTCGTGGCCAGCCTCGAGGCGGCGTTTTTGGAGCTGCTGCCGAAGCCGCTGCTGACCCGCGACCAGGTCGCCCAGCTCAAGGTCGACAACGTGGTGGCGGAGGGCGCCCTGACCCTCGCCGACCTGGGCATCCAGCCGACCGCGGCCGAAGTCATTCTGCCGACCTACCTCGACCGCTTCCGCCCCGGCGGCCGCTTGACCCGAGAGCGCCAGGCGGGGTAGGAGGACGACCGGGCCGCAGGTTGCCCGGCGACGCGTCCGGATAGGCCGCGGGGGTCGACTTCCGGGCCGTTGTGCTGGCCGGTCCGTCGCGATCGCCGCGCATCATTCCCAAAGCGTATCGAAACCCTAGCCAAACGGCATTTCACCTCCGTCGCCACCCTCGCCAGTCTCAAGGCGTCAGGACACGCCCCGCCGTCCGAGGACATCGGACTGCTCTGGAGGAGAAATGCCATGTACCAGACCTCTGAAGTCACGACCGTCCAGCCCGGTCAGATCGCCGATTACGGACGCCGGATCGA
>JAZFQW010000532.1:0-4787 GCA_036445335.1 Alphaproteobacteria bacterium
GGCCTTGCGTTGACGGAGACCGTGCGCGAACTCGTTGGGCGCACTGGGGTGACGGAGGCCGCGCCTGATAGCCGCTTCTACGGCCCTCGATAAGGCGCCGAAATTGCGCCTCGTGATTGCTATTTGATTGCTAGAATCCCAGTGGCTGCCTTGCAGGAAGCTAAGTTATTGAAAAAATGGTGGGCGCGGCTGGGATTGAACCAGCGACCCCTACGATGTCAACGTAGTGCTCTCCCGCTGAGCTACGCGCCCCATGGGGTCAGCGGCAGCGGCCCCGGGGCGGTTTCGGGGCGGCCTGGCCGCGTCGGCCGGGGATGTATCACCAAGCGCGCGGTCGCGCAAGTCCCGGCCCGGCGATCCTACGGCTGCAGCAGCTGGTCGACCTGGTCGACCAGGTCGCGCAGGTGGAACGGCTTGGACAGGACCTGCGCCTGGCGGCCGCCCTTGTTGCGGTGCTTCATGGCGATCGCGGCGAAGCCGGTGATGAACATGACCTTCAGCCTCGGCGCCATGATCGCGGCGCGGCGGGCGAGCTCGATGCCGTCGATCCCCGGCATGACCACGTCGGCCAGCAGCAGCTGGTAATCCGACTTGGCGATCGCCGCCAGCGCGTCCGCGCCGTCACCGACGTCGTCGACGTCGTGGCCGGCCCGGCTGAGCGCCATGGCGAGAAACCGCCGCATCGATTCATCGTCTTCGGCCAGCAGTATCCGCGCCATTTTTTCCTCTTCACCGACCCGGTCCATGGATAGTCGATCCGCGTTAACGAATTATGGCCCATCCGCACCCGTCGCCGCCGTCGCCAAACGAGCCACCGTGACAACCCACGCCGTTTCGGGTTATGAGAATACCATGGATTGTGGCGTCGGGGACGGGATCGAACACCAAAACGGGCTGGGAATCCTGGCGCCGGCCCGCCAGCGCCTGCCCGTCGTGCTGGCCTCGCCGCACAGCGGCCGCGACTATCCAGACGATTTTCTGGCGGCGACTCGGCTCGACCCACACACCCTGCGCAAATCCGAGGACAGTTACGTCGACGAGATCTTCGGGCACGGCCCACGGTCGGGCGCGCCGCTGCTCAAGGCGATGTTCCCGCGCGCCCTCCTGGACACCAATCGGGAGGCGTTCGAGCTCGACCCCGAGATGTTCCAGGACCTGCTGCCAGCCTATGTCAACACCCGCTCGCCGCGGGTCGCCGCCGGACTGGGCACCATCGCCAAGGTGGTGGCGCACGGCCAGGAGATCTATCGCGGCAAGCTGCGCTTCGCCGAGGCCTTGGCCCGGGTCGACCGCTTTTACTACCCCTACCATACGGCGCTGCGCATGCTGGTCGACGACACCCTCGAGCGCTTCGGCTATTGCCTGCTGGTCGACTGCCACTCGATGCCGTCGAACGGCGGCACCGGCGAACGCCACCGCAACGGAAGGCGGGTCGACTTCGTGCTGGGCGACTGCTACGGCCGCGCCTGCAATCCGACGGTGACCGACACCATCGAGCAGTGGCTGTCGGACCAGGGCTATATCGTGAACCGCAACACGCCCTATGCCGGCGGCTTCACCACCCGCCACTATGGCCGGCCGCGCGCCGGAGTCCATTCGATCCAGATCGAGATCAACCGGTCGATCTACATGGACGAGTCGCACATCAAGCGCAAACCGTATATCGGCAAGCTGGCCGGTCAGATGGGCGCGCTGGTCGAACGGCTCGGCTCGATCGACGAGGCGGCGCTGAAGCGGCGTTGACCCGTCGATGGCCATCGACACGACTCATGCCATGACCATAGCCGAGCCATCGACCGTCGCCGTCAGGGACGCCGTCGAAGAGGATCTGTCGGCGGTCTCGGCGATCTATGCCCAACACGTGGTGAATGGCCTGGCCAGCTTCGAGGAGATCGCCCCCGACGCCGCGGAGATGTCGCGGCGTTTTCGCGCGCTGTGCGATCGCGGCCTGCCCTACCTGGTGGCGGAGCTGGATGGGACGATCGGCGGCTACGCCTACGCCGGGCCGTTCCGCCCCCGCGCCGCCTATCGCCACACCGTCGAGGACAGCGTCTACGTCGCCGCCGAGATGACCGGGCGCGGCATTGGCCAGAGCCTGCTGACGGCGCTGATCGATCGCTGCACCGAGCTGGACTACCGCCAGATGATCGCGGTGATCGGCGATGGCGATAGCGCCGGATCGATCCGCCTACACCAGAAGCTTGGGTTCCGCTATGCCGCGTGGATGCCGTCCGTCGGTTTCAAGCACGGCCGCTGGGTCGACCTGGCGCTGATGCAGCGCCCGCTGGGCCCCGGCGACACCGTGCCACCGTCGCGGCTACAGAGCTGAAAATTGGCTCATCGCCATCGCCCGGGGCGCGCGGACGCCCTACCCGACCAATTCGTGACCGCTACGATTCGGCGCCGGACCCGCGGACGGTGGCGATCACGCGATTAGGTCCGGCACCCCGGCGAAGAGCTCTCCAATAAGTGCGCTACGACAGCAGGATCACTTCATGTCGCACTGCATAAAATGCACAGAACCCGCCCGGAGCTTTAGCGAATTAGCTGAAAATCCGCTCTATATATACGGTTAATCGATATCCCACCGTCGCCAAAGCGCCCCGTTCCGGCGCGATGATGTTGCAGCGCACATATGACGTGCGCGCGCTTGGCTCATTCGGGCGCCTGGACACGATGCGAATCGTCGCCCAAGTGACGAGCGCGGGCCAGCGCTGTTCAATTCGGCGGGCGCCCCGGCTATGGTATTTTCGTTGCCGGCTCGTCCGGATTTGAAGGAAGCCCGACCCGTTGCCCGCCAAACCGACCAATCTCGCCGAGCTGGTGCTCGACGCCACGCCGTTGGCGCTGTTCGTGGATGTCGATGGAACGCTGATCGAGATCGCCAGCCGGCCGCAGGACGTCGAAGTGGCGACCGAGCTGCCGTCGCTGCTGACCCGACTGCACGACGCCCTCGACGGCGCCCTGGTGCTGGTGTCGGGCCGGTCCCTGGCCGACCTCGACCGGCTGTTCGCGCCGTTGACGCTGCCGGCGGGCGGCCAGCACGGGCTGGAGGTCCGCGACGCCGTCGGGACGGTGTCGCGCCACGCCGAGGAGGTCACCGAGCTGGCGGCGATGGAGGATGCCCTGGCGCGATTCCTGGAACGGACGCCGGGGACACTGCTGGAACACAAGGGCATGACGCTGGCGCTGCACTATCGCAACGCCCCGGACTGCGAATCCGAAGCCCGCCGGGTCATGGCCGGGCTGATGGCCGATCATGGCGACCATTTCCACGTGCAGGAAGGCAAGATGGTCATGGAAATCAAACCGCGCGGCGCCCACAAGGGCACCGTCGTCGATACGTTCATGGATATGCCGGCGTTCGCCGACCGCCGGCCGGCCTTCATCGGCGACGACGTCACCGACGAGGACGGCTTCGCCGCGGTCAACCGCCGCCGCGGCATCTCGATCCAAGTCGGCGTCCGCTCGCCGACCGTCGCGCGTTGGCGCGCCCGGTCGGTCGCCGATCTTCGCGTCTGGCTGGCCGACCTGCCGGCGCGCCTGGGCAAACCGGCCGTCGGCCGCCGACCGGCATCGTAGTCCGATGACCCAGTCCCCACTCCCCGACCTGAATCTCGCCCCCATCGGCAACTGCATGGTGGCGGCGCTGGTCGACCGGCAGGCGCGCATCGTCTGGGCCTGCATGCCGCGGCTGGACGGCGACCCGGCGTTCTGCAGCCTGCTGAACACCACCGAAGACGGCAGCCTGAACGGCGAATTCGGCTTCCAAGACTTGGTCATGGACGACTTCGCCCGGTCCGAACAGCACTATCGCCGCAACACGGCGGTGCTGGTCACGACCCTGTTCGACGACAAGGGACAGGCGGTGGAGGTGATCGACCTGGCGCCGCGGTTCCGCCATTTCGGGCGCATCCACAGGCCGGCCTCGCTGATCCGCGTGATCACCCCGATCTCCGGCAATCCGCGCCTGCGGCTGCGGGTGCGGCCACGCTTCAACTACGGCGAGACGGAGCCGCAGATCACTCGCGGCAGCAACCACATCCGCTATGTCGCGCCGACCGGCACCCTGCGGCTGACCACCGATGCGGCGATCTCCTACGTCCTGGAAGAGACCCCGTTTGTCCTGGAGCAGCCGATCCATCTGTTGTTCGGCGCCGACGAGAGCCTGACCACACCGATCGCCGAGACGGTCCGGCAGTTCCTGGAGCAGACCGACGAGTATTGGCGCGAGTTCAGCCGCTATCTGGCGCTGCCGCTGGAGTGGCAGGACGCGGTGATCCGCGCCGCCATCACGCTGAAGCTGTGCAGCTATGAGGAAACCGGCGCGATCGTCGCGGCGATCACCACGTCGATTCCCGAGGCGCCGCATTCCGAGCGCAACTGGGACTACCGGTTCTGCTGGCTGCGCGACGCCTATTTCGTCGTCCACGCGCTCAACCGCCTCGGCGCGACCAAGACGATGGAGGACTACCTGCACTACATCACCAACGTGGTGGCCAATTCCAAGGACGGCTACCTGCAACCGCTGTTCAGCATCACCCTGCGCCGCAACCTGGACGAGCAGATCTGCGCCAGCCTCAGCGGCTATCGCGGCATGGGTCCGGTGCGGGTCGGCAACGCCGCCTATACCCAGGCGCAGAACGACAGCTACGGGGCGGTCGTGCTGGCGTCGGCCCAGGCGTTCTTCGACCAGCGGCTGGAGCGGCCGGGCACCCTTCGGCTGTTCGAACGGCTGGAACTGCTGGGCGAGCAGGCGATCAAGAAGTGGAATACGCCGGACGCCG
>JAZFQW010000533.1:0-5107 GCA_036445335.1 Alphaproteobacteria bacterium
GCGTCGAGCCAGGCGAAATACCCGTCGATCGCCTCGGCCAGGCCATCGGCGACGCGCCGCAGATGGTCGGGGGATCTCAGGTTCCGCTCTTCCTGCCGGTTCGACAGGTACCCCAGCTCGACCAGCACCGACGGCACGTCCGGCGCCTTGAGCACCGCGAATCCGGCCTGCCGGTGCGGCGTGTTGAGCAGCCGCATCTCGCCGCGCGCCGTGGCGACGATGATCTCGGCCATGCTGTTCGATTCATTCTGAGTCTGGCGCTGCGCCAGATCGATCAGAATCGATGCGGTGATGTCGTCGGTCGGGTCCAGCGCCACGCCGGCCAGCGCATCGGCGCGGTTCTCGCGCGCCGCCAGCAGCGCCGCCTCGCGATCGCTGGCGACGCTCGACAGCGTGTACACCGACATGCCGCGCACGGCCGAATTCTCGATCGTATCGGCGTGAAGCGAGATGAACAGGTCGGCGCCGGCCTCGCGCGCCCGCCGCACGCGTTCGCTGAGGCGCAGATAGACGTCGCTGTCGCGCGTGAGGAACACGCGATACCGACCGGTGGCCTCCAGCCGCTCGCCGATGTCGCGCGCCAGACCCAACGTCAGGTCCTTTTCGCGCAGCCCCGTCGCGCCGATCGCACCGGGATCGATGCCGCCATGGCCGGCGTCGATCGCGACGATCCGGCGGTCGAGGCGGCGCGACGGCCGGCGCGGCGGCAGCGGCACCTGCAGCGCCGCCGCGTGCAGTCCGGCCACCGGCATGGCGCGTTCGCCGCCCGCCGGCGCGTTGTCGCCGACGACCGTCCGCGCCGGTTCGACCGGCGCCAAGTCAAGCACGAAGCGGTAGGGCATGCTGCCGACGGCGGGCAGGAAAAACGTATCGACCACCCGCGCCGGCCCCTTGAGCTCGAGAACGACGCGCGTCGAGCCGCCGTCTTGGATGCCATGGCGCAGTCTGGCGATCAACCCGACGGCCGCGTCGGGGTCGCCGTCGGCGCGCCAGTCCATCGCCGGGAAATCGATCACCATGCGGTGCGGGTTGTCCAGGGTGAACACGCGGTAGTTCGGCGCCGCCGTCATCTCCAGCACCAGCCGGGTCTTATCGGGATGGTCGCCCATGCGGATGGTCACCACGCTGGGCCGCGCCGCCGCCGGCGAATCGGGTGCGTTGGCCGGCATCCAGTTGGGAATCATCGCGGTCGAGGCGTCCTGCGCGCGCGCCGTTCCCGCCGCGCCCGGCGGTGGCCCCGCCAGCAGCAGATATGACGACAGGATCGCCAACACGAAGGATACAGCACCAACGAAGCGTCGCATCGGCCTCAACTCTGGTCCATGTCGTTTAAGTAATTACACATTGAATCAACGACTTCAATTGAAAAGATGAGACAGCGTCTTACATTGTAATCAGCGTATGGTTAATGCACCGTTGATTGCCGAGGGTCGTTGACCCGCACTCCCCGCGCCGGCCACGGTCTGCTCGCCCGGCGCGACAAAAGGCGGGCCGATTCTCCGATTGTCGAAGCCCGCCCTCGCCGTTATGGTGGGCGCGCGACAGACCGTGCCCCGTACGACACGCGCGCTTTGCCTCGGTTGAGAGGTCCGCGCGGGTCGGGAGCGAGCAGGATGCGTGGCCAGGACATCGCAGCGGCGGCAGCGTCGGTGCGACCACTGGTCGTCTTCCCCGGGTGTGGGCCCTTCGGTTCACGGCCGGGATTGAGGCGGGTGCACGGTAAAACGGTTAAACACGAAGCCGGTTCAGACCCGAGATTGGGACTGGGCCCGGAGAATACGGCTTACCCCGAATCAGGCCGCTGAGCTAGCGCCGTTCGATGGCATTTGTAAGCCGCTTTCCGAGAGCTTCGCCCAAACAATGGCACGGCGGCGACTCGTTGGTCGCGCGAGTGGTCGTGGTGTCGTGAGGACTTATGATGGCAAAGAGGATGCTCGTCGACGCGACTCATCCGGAAGAAACCCGAGTGGTCGTGGTCAGCGGAAATCGATTGGATGAGTTCGATTTCGAGACGGCAAGCAAAAAGCAACTCAAGGGCAATATCTACCTCGCCAAGGTAACCCGTGTGGAACCGTCGCTGCAGGCGGCATTCGTCGAATATGGCGGAAACCGGCACGGCTTCCTGACGTTTTCGGAAATCCACCCGGATTACTACCGGATCCCGGTCGCCGACCGCGAGGCCCTGATCGCCGCGGATCAATCGAGCCACCAGGCGCTGGACGTCGAATCGAACGGCGAGGCGGCGGCCGGCGACAACGGCGAGGCCGGCGGCGGGTCGGCGGATGATCTGCTGCGCGACCCGCGCGACGACGACGACGGCGGCGCGTTCCTGGGCGATGGCGCCGACGACGGCGACCCGGCGTTCGCCCCGGCGGCGGATCGAGGCGACGGCCGCGCTGCCGACGCGGATGATGACGGCGGCGCCGAGGCCGTCGCGCCGGACGAGTCGATCGAGATCATCGGTGGCGACGATGCCGACGACCAGGCCGAGCGCCAGGCGTCCCGGCCACGGCGGCACTACAAGATCCAGGAGGTCACCAAGCGCCGGCAGATCATGCTGGTCCAGGTCACCAAGGAGGAGCGCGGCAACAAGGGCGCGGCGCTGACGACCTATCTGTCGCTCGCCGGCCGCTATTGCGTGTTGATGCCCAACACCCCGCGTGGCGGCGGCATATCGCGCAAGATCGCAAATCCCAAGGACCGCAAGCGGATGAAGGCGATCCTGGACGATCTCCACATGCCCGAGGGCATGGCGGTGATCCTGCGGACCGCGGGGCTGGAACGCACCAAGACCGAGATCAAGCGCGACCTGGACTATCTGGTCCGGCTGTGGGACTCGATCCGCGAGACCACGCTGGAGTCGACGGCGCCGACGCTGATCCACGAAGAAGCCAATCTGATCAAGCGCGCCATTCGCGACCTGTATTCCCGGGACATCGACGAGATCCAGGTCGCCGGCGAGGAGGGCTATCGCACCGCGAAGGGTTTCATGCGAATGCTGATCCCGTCGCACTCCAAGAAGGTCCAGCTCTACAAGGACGAGTCGATCCCGCTGCTGCACCGCTATCAGGTGGAGGGACAGATCGACGCGATGCACAGCCCGGTGGTGCAGTTGCGTTCGGGCGGCTACATCGTCATCAACCCGACCGAGGCGCTGGTCGCGATCGACGTCAATTCGGGCCGGGCGACGCGCGAGCGCAACATCGAGGAGACCGCCTACCGGACCAATCTGGAGGCGGCCGAGGAGGTCGCCCGCCAGCTGCGGCTGCGCGACCTTGCCGGGCTGATCGTCGTCGACTTCATCGATATGGAAGACAATCGCCATATCGCCAGCGTCGAGCGCAAGCTGAAGGAGGCGATGCGGCACGACAGGGCGCGTATCCAACTCGGCAGGATCAGCCATTTCGGCCTGCTGGAGATGTCGCGTCAGCGGCTGCGGCCGAGTCTGCTGGAAACCCATTTCGAGACCTGCCTGCAGTGCGACGGAGCCGGCATGGTCCGATCGCTCGGATCGTCCGCGTTGCACGTGCTGCGATCGATCGAGGAGGAAGGCATCCGGACCCGCTCGGCCGAGATCACCGTTCACGTGCCGACCAAGGTCGCGCTGTACATGCTCAATGAAAAGCGCGACGCGCTGGTCGAGATCGAGCAGCGCTACGGCTTCACCGTCCTGTTGCGCGGCGACGACACGCTAATCGTGCCGGATCATCGGCTACAGGTCACGCGTGCCCGCGGCGAGGACGATGGGGTCGCACGGCCGGCCGTCGATTCGGTCCGGCTGATGGCGGAGGTGGACGAGGAGAACGAGGCCGCCCGGGATCAGGAGGCCGAACCGGCCGCCGCCGAGGGCGACGACGCCGACCAGCGCCGAGAGCGCCGTTCGCGTCGCGGCCGGCGGCGCCGGGACGACACAGTGGGGGACATCGAGATCGTCGACGCGGCCGAGAGTGACGCCGGGGCCGAGAGTGAGGCCGCGGCAGCGGCTGAGGCCACCGAGGGTGACGCCCTGGCCGAGAGTGAAGCTGAGGCTGAGGCCGCCGAGGGTGACGCCGTGGCTGGGAGTGAGGCCGCGGCAGAGGCCGGCGGCGTGGAGACCGACGGCGAGGACGCGCCGCGCAAGCGTCGCCGCCGCGGCAAACGGGGTGGCCGGCGACGGTCCACCGGTCAGACGATTGACGACGGAGCGGCAATCGATGGGACGTTGGCGTCCGCCGAGGGCGACGCGTTCGGCCCGGCAGCCGCCACCGACCGCGACGAGGTGCCGATCGACCCCGCCCCGACCGCCGACACCGAGCCCGCCATGACCATCGTCGCAGCGGCTCCCGATGCCCTCGGCGACCAACCGGTCGACGAGGCGCCGTGGAGCGACGATGCCATAGCAGCTGGCGACGGGGACGCCGACGCTGCGCCGACCGGTGATTCCGTTGAAGTCGGGTTGGCAGCCGACGACGAGGGGGCCGCTCCGGCGACCGCCGACCCGAGTGGGGAGGACTCGGTTCCCGATGGCGCCCCGGCGAAACCGAAGCGCACCCGCGCCCGCAAGGCGGCACCGCGCCGCCAGCCCCGCCGCCGCAAGTCGGAGCCGGCCGAGGAAACGCCACAACCGGTGTCGGCCGGCGACGACGAGGCCGAGGCACCGGCCGCGATGCCCGAGCCGGCGCCCGAGGCCGAGGACGCGGTGCCCGCGTGGGCCCGAGATCCGGCGCCCGAGGCCGAGGACGAGGCGCCCGAGTGGGCCCCCGAACCGGCGCCCGTGGCCGAGGACGATGCGCCCGCCAGGATGCCCGAGCCGGCGCACGACGACATTGGCATAGCGGCCGCGGCGGACGCGGGATCGGTCGGCGCCGGCCCGGCCGCGCCCGAGAACACGACGGTGGCGGAGAGCGAAGTGGTCAACCGGCCACCCCACTCGCCGAGGCGCGGCTGGTGGCGCCGGGTGCTCGACGGCTGATCGGCGCCATGGCGGACACCGAGACGTCGCCGTGTGACGGGATGCGTGCTTGCCCCCCTATGGGGCCGGACGCTGGCGCCGGGGGGTGGCGGTGATCACCTCCCGACCATCTTCACCGCCGCGAGCTCATATGCAGTCCAGGAACGGCTCGATCTG
>JAZFQW010000534.1:0-4948 GCA_036445335.1 Alphaproteobacteria bacterium
ACCACCGACGTGGAGAACTATCCCGGTCTCGCCGATGTCATCCAGGGGCCCTGGCTGATGGACGAGATGGCCAAGCAGGCCGCGAAAGTCGGCACGCGCATGGTGTTCGACCTGATCACCGACGTCGATTTCTCGCAGCGCCCGTTCACCTGCCGGGCGGATTCCGGCGACGTCTATACCGCCGACACGGTGATCATCGCGACCGGGGCACAGGCGCGCTGGCTGGGCCTGGAAAGCGAGGAACGGCTGAAGGGCGGCGGCGTGTCGGCGTGCGCGACCTGCGACGGCTTCTTTTTCCGCGGCAGGGAGGTCGCGGTGATCGGCGGCGGCAACAGCGCGGTGGAGGAGGCGCTGTACCTGGCCAATCTCGCCTCGAGGGTCACGCTAGTCCACCGCCGCGACCAGCTGCGCGCCGAGCAGATCCTGCAGAAACGGCTGTTCGCCAACCCAAAGGTCGAGGTGGTGTGGGACAGCGTGCTGGAGGAGATCGTCGGCAGCGGCGAGCCGGCGGCGGTCAGCGGCGTCCGCCTGCGCCACGTCAAGAGCGGCGACGCCACCGAAATCCCGGTCGACGGCGTGTTTATCGCCATCGGTCACGACCCGGCGACCCAGCTTTTCCGCGGCAGGGTGGCGATGGACGCCGAGGGCTATATCCTCACCGCGCCCGACTCCACGGCGACCGACGTCCCCGGCGTGTTCGCCGCCGGCGACGTCAAGGACAAGATCTTCCGCCAGGCGGTGACCGCCGCCGGCATGGGCTGCATGGCCGCACTGGAGGCCGAGAAGTTCCTCGCCGAGCACGCGGTGACCGAATTTTCCGCACGCATCGCCGGCCGAGGCGAGACGCTGGCGGAGGCCGGCGCTTAGGAGCCTGCCCGAGTAATGCTTATGGGCAGCATCGCGTTTTCAAGGGCTTGGAATGTCGTCTGGCGCCGCTCGCGATGCGCCCGGCATCGCCGCGCGACGCAATCCTAGCCCAAGCCCTTGAAAACGCGGTGCTGCCCATAAGCATTACTCCGACAGGCTCCTAACACCGGCGACGCCGCGACTCATTGCCGCACGGCCGACGCGGCCCAAGAAGCGCCCCCGGTCGGAGCGGTCCGCCACGGGGAACGGGGAGACGAGATGGACTGGGACAAGCTGCGCGTGTTTCACGCGGTGGCCGAGGCCGGCAGCTTCACCCACGCGGGGGAGATGCTCAACCTCAGCCAGTCGGCGGTCAGCCGGCAGATCAGCGCGCTGGAGGAGAGCCTCGACGTGCCGCTGTTCCACCGCCACGCCCGCGGCCTGATCCTGACCGAACAGGGCGATCTGCTGTACCAGACCGCGCACGAGGTGTTCGCCAAGCTCGCGCTTACCGAGTCGATGCTGACCGAGACCAGGCAGTCCGCCAGCGGCCCGCTGACGGTGACCACGACGGTGGCGTTGGGCTCGACCTGGCTGACGCCACGGATTCGGGAGTTCCTGCAGCTCTACCCCGATATCGACCTGACCATGCTGATCGTCGACCGGCCGCTGGACCTGAGCATGCGCCAGGCCGACGTGGCGATCCGCATGACCGCGCCGACCCAGCCCGACCTGGTTCAGCGCCTCCTGATGACGGTTCGGCTGCACATCTACGGCTCGGTCGATTACCTCAAGCGGCGCGGTATTCCCAAGACGCTGGACGACCTCAAGGACCACGACCTGATCATCTATGGGTCCGAGCAGGACGCGCCAATCGACAACGTCAATTGGCTGATGACCATCGGGTCGCCCAAGCCGGGCGAGCGCCGGGCGGTGCTCAGGGTCAACAACCAGTACGCGATCTACCGCGCCGTGCGCAGCGGCCTGGGATTGGCCGGGCTGCCCGACTATATGGTCGACCAGAACCTCAACGTCGTGAAGGTGCTGCCCGACGCCGCCGGTCCCAGCGCCGAGGCATTCTTCGTGTACGCCGAGGAGTTGCGCAACACCAAGCGGGTCCACGTGTTCCGCGATTTCCTGGTGCGCAAGATCACCGAAAGCAAATTCTAGCCGGCACTCGACCGCGGGCGCGCCGTCTAGAACCGCTCATTTCCTGACCGAATAGTCGAGCCATGCGTCCAGCGCATGGAAGCGCTGCCGATTTATGCATAGAAAAAAGACAGATCCCCCCTATCTATTAACCATGGCGCTGTTGCGGTGCAGCAACGCCATAGTTCCGAACTCCGTTCGGAATGAGGGTCCGGCCACATAGTGCCGGCTCCTACGTCTCCCAGACGTGAAGCCTCCCTGTTCAACTTGCCGGGCTCTTCGCCCGGCATTTTTTTGCGATGGTGGCAGGTCCGCCGGCTACGGTCGGCGATCCGTCTGCGGGGACAGACCGGCGTACAGAACGTGCCGGAACACGATCGCGGCGATGGCGCAGGTGGGGATAGTCAGACCCCAAAATGCCGACGGGCCCGGAAGGAAGGCGGTCCACCGATCTACGCGCACGATGACGACCGGCGCCAGCAGCCCCACGAGGGCGCCCGCGGCCGCGAAGGCCGCAGGTCGCTCCCACCGGCGCCAACGATAGAGCGCCAACAGCGGCGGCCCCGCCACGACAGTTGTCGGAACGGCCCAGCTCAATCCCATCAAGACAAGGCCCGGGAAGTCCCCCGCGGCGGAGAGGGACCCCGTCATGAGGAGTATCCCGGCCAGCGCCGGTGGCAGGACGGCAAGCGCGACGAACCCCAGGACAACGCGCCACCAGATCAGGAGTCTCGCCATCGGCACGATCGCGTCGCTTCCGCGGCCGTCGAGGGTCCTCAACCTCCAGCGTTCCGGTTTGGCCATGCCCGGATCATCTGAGGGATTGACGGCGATCGTGTGCCCGGACAGTGGCCATCGCGCAGCGACCTTGCCAGTCGGCACGACTCAATGCCGAGCCAAGGCAGTCCGAGTTGAGTTGACGCGCCGTTGAACCCCTGCCGCCGGTTCCACCGTGTTGCGGTAGGCGGTCGCGACGCCGCCCGGCGGGCCGCCTGCGCAGGCCCGCTGGCGGCCCGCGCGGCTACATGAACAGCCGTTCGGTGCTTTCCATGCCGTCGTACAGGTGGGCGACAAACTCGCCGTAGCCGTTGTACAGCCGGGTCGGCACCCGTTCGTCGGTGCCCAGCAGGCGCTCGGTCGCCTGGCTCCACCGCGGGTGCGGCACCTCGGGATTGACGTTGGCCCAGAAGCCGTACTCGCTGTCTGCCAGTTCCTCCCAGAAGCTGACCGGCCGTTCGTCGGTGAAGGTGACTCGCACGATCGACTTGATCGACTTGAAGCCGTATTTCCAGGGCAGCGCAATGCGCAGCGGTGCCCCGTTCTGCGGCGGCACCGGCTTGCCGAAGAGCCCGGTGACCACGAACGCCATCTCGTTGGTCGCTTCTTCCATGGTCAGCCCCTCGATATACGGCCAGGGGTACCAGAACTGGCGGAACCCGGGGGCGAACGAATCGTCCTCGAAGGTCTCCAGACGGACGTATTTCGCCGAGCCGAGCGGCCGCGCATAGTCGACCAGCGCCGCCATCGGGAAGCCGCTCCACGGCACCGTCATCGCCCACGCCTCGACGCAGCGGTGGCGGTATACCCGCTCTTCCAGCGGCATGGCGCGGATCAGGGTGTCGATGTCGACGGTCTGCGGTTCCTCGACCAGCCCGTCGAACGCGACCGTCCATGGCCGGATCGGCAACGCCTGCGCTGCCCGCCAGATCTGCTTCTGCGATCCGAATTCGTAGAAATTGTTGTAGGTCGTGACGTCCTCGAAGGAATTCAGTTGGCGGTCGACGACGTAGCGGTCGTGGCGCGGCACCGGATACAGGTCGGCGGTCGGGTCCTCGCCCTCGACGGCGCGTGCCAGCCCGGGCACTGTCGCGGCGACGCCGGCGGCGATCGACCCGGCGCCCGCGGCGGCCATGAAGGCGCGCCGGTCCATGTACACGTGCTCCGGCGTCGCCGCGGAGTCCGGAAGCTCCCAGCCGCGCCTGGTCTTGATCAGCATTACGATGTCCTCCTCTGACCTGCACTTCAGATAAGACAGGTTACCGCTGACGGTAAAATCAATAGTTGGTGATTTCGGCGTTAGCGGCGCGCCGACCGCGGCCAGTGTGAGAAGTGCGGGCTAACGGGCGATTACCGGCAGATGCCGCGCAGGTCGCGCCACTGATCGTCGCTCAGAACGGTCTGGCGACCATAGCTTTCGGCCCGCAACCCGTCCGACCGGCCGCTGCCGATCGGGTGTCGCAGCGGGAACGACGGCGCAAAGGTCTCGCCGTCGACCGGCCAGTGGGCCATATCGTCCAACAGGTCGGCGAACGGCCGGCCGTCGATGCCCGCCACGTTCAGCCGGTCCAGCGCGGCGGCATCCGCGGCGTCCTCGATGGATCCGACATAGTGCGCGCGCAGCAGCTGGTGGCCAAGACCGCTGGTCAGCGCGCGATCGGCGACATCGCCCAGCAACAGGCCCAACAGGAACGTCGTTGGATCGCTGCGCAGCATCGTCGCCGAGGGATGGCGAAGCGCCGCGTGCGCCATCTCGTGCGCCAGAATGCCGGCGAACGCCTCGGCGCCGCCGGCGCCGTCGATGATCCCGCGCGGCAGAATGATCAGGCCGCCGGGCGCAGTGAGGATGTCGGGTGCGGCGGAATCGATGACGCGGATGCGCAGGGCTACGCCGCCGGTATCGCGTGGCGCCACCGGCGCCACCAGGCTCTGCAGCGCCGCCACGCCCGGCGGGTAATTGCACGCCATGTCCGCGGGCCGGCGACCCTCGCTCTCGGCCAGAATCGCCACCGCGTGGTCGCCGATCCGGTCGCCCAGCCGGACCTGTGCCGACAGCGGCAGTAGCTCGGCGATCGGCGCCGCCGCCAGCGGCAGGACCATGATGGACAGCACGATCATCGCGGCGAACCCGACGGCGGCCCAGCCCGCCAACTGCAGCCGGGTCCGTCGCGGGATC
>JAZFQW010000535.1:0-2211 GCA_036445335.1 Alphaproteobacteria bacterium
CTGGCCGAAAGGCTGGGCGACCAGGCCGGCGGCAGGATGGTCGACGATGCCATCAAGGAGCTGCCCGACAAGCTGCACTGACGCGGCGGCCGGGACAGCGGGCTCCGCTGGTCGTCACTCGCCGGGGGCGATCGGCCGCGCCTCGTCGTCGGCCAGTCCGGCGATCACGCTTTCGCCGTCCTCGTCGACCTTCAGCACCGCGTATCTGGCGCCGCCGTAGTCGTGGGCCTGGCCTTCCGGGAAGAAGAAGCTGTCGCCGAACGACAACCGCGCGCGCTGGCCGGGCCACCAGAGCCCGCCGCCCGGAAATCTGAGCTTGTAGCGCAGCAGCAGTTCGCCCGAGGCCAGCGCGCCGCCGTCGTCCAGGCGGTCGATCGTGGCGATGCCGGCCTGGTCCAGGGTCACGACGACCGCGCCTTCGCGCGGCGGATCGCCGCCGCCGGCAGGCTCCTCCATAGCCGGGACGTCGTAGGCCAGACGCATATAGTCGCCCTGCATCAGCGACCGCGGATCGACCGGTGCCAGCGGCACGAGCACCGTGCGACCGTCGTCGAGGATCGCCTGGCGATCGGCGATCTGGAAATTGACGAAGCCGAGGATGAGCGCAAGCGCGCCGAACAGCACGATGCCGTGGATGGGGCCGTACCTCATGGCGGCGCCTCGGCCGACGGGCCGGAGCGGCGCCACCGCGTCAGGGCGTACCACGCCGCCAGCAACACCAGGCCTGCGGCGGTCATCAGCAGCGACTTCACCAGCAGCGTCGTCGTCAGCGTGTAGTAGAAATGGCCGACGAAGAGCACCTGCCCCAGCGCGCCCAGCACCGCCAGCGGCCAACTGGCGACCACGAACGCCAGCAGCATCAGGAACAGCGACGCGGTGCCGCCCGGCGGCAGCAGCAATCCGGCGACGACGGCCGCCGCGATCGCGACCCAGAGCGCCGCCGGCCCGGCATCGCGCGCCGGCGGCGCCTGCCAGAGGCGCGTCAGCATCCACGCCATGGCGGCGACATGAAGGGCCGAAACCGCCCAGGCGTATTCAGTTCCCCACGGCGAGGGACGCAGCCCGAATATCTCCAGCTGCAGCGCCGGCGCCGCGAGCAACAGCGCGAACGCCGGCGGCCGCAGGTCGAACCGCCGCACCGGCCGCAGCAGAAGCGCGAGGCCGGCCGCAAGGGTGACCGGCGTCAGGATCACCGCCTCGTAGGGTTCCGCGCTGTCGAACAAGGCGGCGGCGACCAACCCGCACGCCAACGACGTGGCGAGGAACTGCAGCGCGCCGGCGCGCCGCAACGCCACGACGACCACCGTCGCCAGAACGGATCCCGCCGCGGCCACCTCGAAGCGCTCGACCATCACGGCGAGGCCGACGACGGCGACGAGCAGGCCGCCGAGCGCCAGCGCGACGGTGAACTGCTGACGAAACACACCGGCCCCGCCACGGCCGGCGAACAGGCCGATCGCGAACAGGATACCACCCACGGCCGCCATCGCCGCCTCGGGATCGTCGATGCCCAATGTCTCGGTGAGCACAAGCACGACGGCGACGATGATCGCCAGCGCCGCCAGCCACGCGCCGATGCCGACCATCACTTGGACGTACCACGGCATCGGGGCGTCGACGCCGGCCCGGGCGATCCGGATGTCGGCCTCGGTCGGCGGGCGCCCCAGCCGCTCGAACAGGGTGCGAAGCGTTGCCTCAGCCATGGGCCCGAATCGCCCTGCCATGCCAGATCCGCCGCAGGAAGATCACCCCGCCGGCAAACACCGCCATGATGCACACTGCTAGGAGCACGAAGAATACAGGGGCGTAGTCGAGTCGCCAGAAATTCTCCGGCACGATCACCCGAACGACGAGGGCGCAGGCGTAGAGGCAGGCCGCCAGGGTCGCCAGGGCGACGGCGGCGAAGTCGGGCCCGTGACGAATATACATGATGAGGCTGCCGCCGATTAGCGCCAGGAACACCGCCGTCGCCGCCCAGCCCTCGGGCCCCGCGCCGTCGAACACGTGGAGCACCGCCGGGACGAACGCCCACGCCAGCGCCGCCGCCAGCGGCAACAGACGGGTCCACGCGCGGTCGAGCCAGGACCATCCGGCCGCCACGCCGGCCTCGCGCAGCAGCAGCGCGGCCGTAGCATTCGCCGCCTGCAGCATCATCAGAGTCATCCAGCCGATCCGGCCCGTCGGCACGGCGATCCGGTCGCCGTAGAACTG
>JAZFQW010000536.1:0-8099 GCA_036445335.1 Alphaproteobacteria bacterium
CTGAGCCGGTGGACGGAATCCCCACGAACCGTCGACACAAGGTTCGGCGATCTCGTCCGATTCTCGACGTGCGGTTGGGCGATGCGGTCTACCGGACGTAAAACTACACCAGATTCCGTTCAGATGGCCTCGAACTCCTCACCCTCCCGCTTCGCGGGTCCCTCCCTTTCCCGCAAGGGGAGAGGGGTAAAAATGGCCGCCTGGATAATCCCTCTTCCCTTGCGGGAGAGGGTGGGGCCCGCGGCGAAGCCGTGGGAGGGTGAGGGGAATCGATTCTGTCAGATCGGATAATGCTCTAGTCGCGCGGCGGCTTCGCCGTGCGCGACCTCAGCCGGTCGATCGGCCGCCGCGGCATCAGCGCCGAAATCACCGAATCTTTCGGCGTGGCGGACGGCGACATCGCCTTCAATTTCACCGCCAGAGTGGCGCGCGTCAGCACCGCTGCGGATGTCGTCGCCTTCGACGTCACGGCGCTGTGGCCGAAAAGCATCGAGATCCTGGAGAACCTGATCCGGCGACCGTCGGCGCCGCCGCACGGGCCGACGCTGGCGGCGCGTACCCGACCGCTGCGTCGAACGCCTCGACCGTAGCGTTGCTACGCTCTTCGGCCTTCTCCTGGCGGCTCGGACCGCCCGGACGCGACGCAGACCGCGGCCAGTATGAGAAGCGCGGGCTTTGACACGCGCTGGATCTGGCCGAAGGCAAGCGCCTGGCCGCCGCGGCCCGGCCGTTCCGGCCGTCGGAGGCCCCCGGCCCCGTCGGGCGCATCCACCGTCAAATCCGGCGGGTGAGCCGCCGGCCGCTGTCCGGTCAGCCGCAGTGTCGTCAATTGCCGCGCGATCTCCTCGAACGCGTCCCGCAGGGTGTTCGGATCGGGGGCGTGAAAAATTGTTCCGGACCGCGTCGGTGGTGCAGGAATTCATCGTCGTGGAAATGCCGTCGCCATCGCAGATGTGCCGGCCGAGGGTGATGGCGACCTCGCCGTCGGAATCCAGCTCCTGCCTGATTATTAATATTTATTATCTAGTTGTACTTCCGGTGGTTCCGTTTCTTTTCGGCTGGCGACGAGGAACCAGAGGAATCCGACCGCCTGCAACGCCAGGAAGACGCCGAAAGCGGAGCGGTAGGCTGCCGGGGCATAACCGCCGTCGCCCTGCTGCGGCCACAGGTCGATGATCGCGCCCATCGCGTATTGCGTGGCGAAGGTGCCCAGGAACACAAGCACGTTGAGCGCGGTGTTGGCCCGCCCCGTCAGGTCCGGCGGGAAATGCCTCGACAGCTCGGGATAGGCGAGCGCCGTGGTATTGCTCAACAGGCCGATAAGGACCCAAGGCCACACGCCCGTGGGGTGCAGCTGGAACACGATGACCACCTGGGTCAGGCCGAACAGCAGCAGTCCGCCGCCCATCACCGGCATCAGGCCGATGCCGACGCGCCCCAGCAGGTCGGCGACCATGCCGCCCGCCACGAAGCCGACGGTCAGCGCCAGCGCCAGAACGAACAGGTATGACGCGACCTGCTGCGGGTCCAGCCCGGCCACGTCGCGCAGCCACGGGCCGGCCCACAGCCCCTGGATCGACATGCCGGCCGCCATTCCGGCGACCGCGACCGGGGCGATGCGCCAGAACAGGCGGTCGCGGTAGACGCGTTTCAGCCCGTCCAGCGCGCCGGCCACGTGCCGGGACGGTGTGCCGGATGCCGGCTCGGGCACGACCGCCAGGATGATGCCGGCGGCCGCGACCGTGGCGAGCGCGAGCCCGGCGAACAGGCCGCGCCAGTCGGTGTAGCCCAACAGCGCCTCGACCGGCGCCGTCGCCGACATCGCGCCCAGGCCGCCCATGGCCAGGAAGCAACCGTTCACCAGCGGCCAGCGGTCGCGTGGGAACCATTGGGTGATCGCCTTGAATGACGCCATCAGGCCGCCGGCGACGCCCAGGCCGATCAGGGCGCGGCCGGCCATCAGCCATTCGCGGGTCCCGCCCAGCGCGAACACCGCGGCGCCCAGGGCCGCGACGCACAACAGCGCCGCCTGCACCCGCCGCGGCCCGAACCGGTCCAGCAGAATGCCCAGCGGGATCTGGAACGCCGCGAAGGACAGGAAATACACCGACGTCAGCAGGCCGAGATCGGCAGCGTCCAACCCGATGTCGCGCACCAGCCGCGGCGCGATGACCGCGTTCACCGACCGGTATAGGTAGGACAGATAATAGCCGCCGGCGAACGGCAGGAAGACCCGCAGCACCAGCCTGACCAGTCCCGAGGCACCGTCGTCGCCGGGCGCGGTGGACTGGGAGGTCATCGGACCGGCGGGCCTCTCGTCTGCGGGGGCGTTGGACGACTCGGGACGGCGGGCTGACTGGCGCTGCCGGCCGTCCAGTCAATGCCCCAGCCGGCGGCCGGGCGCAAGTCCAGGGGCCGGGCACGGCGGTGGATGCCCGATCACTTGCTCCAATACCAGTCCGCGCATCCGAAATACAGCGAAAATTCGACATGAAATAGGAAGAAAATTTCGCGGCTGTATTTGAAGCCTTAAAATAACGTGAGGTAAATCTTTGTCCTGCCTCGATTAATTACGTAGGATTATCCAGTTTTTGACATCAATGCTAGTTTTATTGCTAGATATTCTGGCATATTTGATCAGTAAATCTAATAATTGTAAAGTTGTTACTCTAATTTTTCATAAAATGGTAGCATAGGGAAACAAAATGTTAATGCGGCTCTGCGATCGTTTAGGCGGGCGAAAGGTGTAGGTCGAGGTGCGATTGGAGGATCGCGCGAAACGCCGAAACGCCCGGTAACATGGCACTGGGAACAATAACAATGATCGCAACGCTGTTCTCCCGTCGTACCGGCGCGGCGTTCCTGCGGGACCGTTCGGGCGGCGTATTCATCTACACCGCAATCATACTGCCGCTCTTGATCGGTGTGGCCGGACTGTCGATCGATGTCGTCATTTGGCACGCGCACAGCCGGATAGTGCGGACCATTGCCGATGCCGCCGCGATGGCGGGGGCGCTGGAACTGGTTCGCTCGGACGGAGTGCAGCTTCAGGCGGCGGCGCTGAGCGACGCCATCGTCAACGGTCTCGACTCCGGCCAGGGCGACAGCATGACGGTCAACAACCCGCCGTTAGGTGGCAGCTATACCGGTGTCGACGCCGTCGAGGTGATCGTCCAGCGCCCGGCGCCGATGTTCCTCGCCCAGCTCTTTCTGGGCGCGCCGGCAACGATCTCGGCCAGGGCAGTGGTCCGCGTCGACGCCAACGACACCTGCGTCTATGCGCTCAACCCCACGGTGGCCAGCGCCGTCAAAGTGGCCGGCGGCGCGCAGGTCGTCATGCCGTGCGGCGTCATGGCGAATTCCACGAACAACCGCGCGGTCACCGTCAGCGGCGCCGGGTCGTGTCTCGACGCGACCGAAATCAGGATCGTCGGCGACTACAGCGGCAATTGCCTGATCCCGGCGCCGACGACCGGCGAAAATCCGGCGGCGGACCCGCTGGCGGCCCTGCCGCCGCCGTCATACGACCCGTCCTGCATCACCGGCAAGACCAAGGTGAACGCCGGCGAGACGCTCTATCTCTCGCCCGATCACTATTGCGGCGCCATCGAGGTATCGGGCAACGGGACGCTCATCTTCCAGCCGGGGACCTACATCCTGGGCGGCGGCCTGAAGTTCAATGCCAATTCGGTGGTCAGCGGCACCGATGTCACGTTCTATCTGAAGAATACGTCCGGCCAGAGCGACAACGTCATCATCGCCGGCGGCGCCGATGTCGACCTGCGCGCGCCGACGACTGGCAACTATGCCGGCATCCTGTTCTTTCAGGACCCGAACGCCACCGCCGGGGTCAACCACAACTTTACCGGCGGCAGTACTCAGACCCTCGACGGGATACTGTACTTTCCGACCCACGATCTGAGCTTTTCCGGCGGCAGCATCACCGACAACTCGCCGACGATGATCATCGCCGACACCATCCACTTCACCGGCGGCAGCCAGTTCGGCGCCTATGACCTGTCGACCGTCGAGACCAACCCGCTGCTGGCATCCGCGACCATTATCGACTGACCCCGCCGCGTCCGGGCGCCCGCCGCGCGCGACGCCGGCCACATTGCCGCCATCGAATCGGTGTCTACCGGTTCCGATGCGGCGGTCGGTCAATCGTCGTCCTCTAGTCGCTGCCCGTCCAGCCCGCGCTGAAGCCGCTCGCGTTCGACCGCGTCGCGGTCGCGGTCGGTCTTGCGGCGGCCGAACCGGACGCGGTTCCGTTCCGCCTGTTTCTCGCGTTCCGCGCGGGCACGCCGGCGCCGCGCCTGATTGAGGTCGATCACCTTGCCCATGCCGCATGCTCCCTCCGGCCATTCGGCGTCCCGGGATATGTCCGCGCGCGTCTCGCGAGATTTGCACCCAATGGCATTGATCATTAGCTTAGCGCAAATGTTCGCACGTTAGGCTCCGAATTCATCCGCCGACGTGGCCGCGCCGGCGAACGAATTCGGAGCCTGAACCGGAAGGCCGCCGCGACCCGCTCCGGATCCCGCGAAAGACGCGAGCTACGTGAAGAAAATCATCATCAGCTTGTGTGTTTTCCTCGTCCTGGCGGTGGCGGCGATCCTGGTCGTCCCGGGTCTGGTCGATTGGAACGAGTACAAGCAGCAGGTGGCGGCCCGCGTCGGCGCGGTGATCGGGCTGGACGTGGCGATCGACGGCGACATGGATTTCGCCGTCCTGCCGACGCCGCACCTGTCGGCGAGCGGCGTTCGCATCGTCGGTGACGTGGCCCAGGACATGGCGAGCGTCGCTGCGTTGGAGGCTCGGGTCGCGCTGCTGCCGCTGCTGACCGGCCGGATTCAGGTCGAGCGCGTGGTGCTGGTCGAACCGGTCCTGGTGATCGAGGTCGATCGGGACGGCGACCTGACCTGGATCGGCGATCGGTCGGGCGGAGGGGCGTTGCCGCGGGCGGTGCAGCTCGACCGTGTCACCGTGGAAAACGGCACCCTGATTTGGCGCGACCTGGCGCGCGGCAACGAATGGCGGGTGGAGTCGGTCGACCTCCAGCTTGCCGCCGACACCCTGGCCGGACCGTTCCAGGCGTCCGCAGGCGCCATCGTCGGCGGCGTTCCGGTCACCGCCGAATTGTCAACCAGCCGCATGACCGCCACCGGCGCGCTGCCCCTGACCCTGACCCTGGGCCTGGGTCGCATCGACGGCGCCGTGCGGTTTGCCGGCATCGTCGGATCGGGTCGGGTGCAGGGCGAGCTGATCGGCGAAACCGGCGATATCGCCGGTGTGATCGGCCAGGTGCTGTCGGACCCGCCGCTCGGCGGTGGCGCCCACAGCGCCCGGTTCGAAGCGACGCTGCGGGCCGACCCGGATAGCATCGCGCTCACTGCCCTGACACTGGAGCTGGGCGAAACCCGGGCCAGCGGGGCGGTCGAAGCGACATGGTCGGAGGGCGCGCGCGTCGATCTGGCGCTCGCCGCCAATCGAGTCGACCTGGAAGCGCTGCTGGCCACGGCGGCGAAGGATGGCATTGTGTGGCGGGAGCTCGCGCGCAACGGTCTGATGCCGCTGGGGTCCAACATGCCGTTCTCCCTGCCGACCGGCCTCACCGCGACCGTCGACCTTGCGGTCGACGCGATGAGCTACCGCGGCGGCCTGGTGCGCCAGGCCCGGCTGGAGGCCGCCTTGAGCGACGGCACGGTGGCGGTCAGCCGGTTCAGCGCGCAGCTGCCCGGCGGCTCGGACTTCGCGCTGACTGGAACGCTGCGGTCGGACGGTGGGGTGCCGCATGTCGATGCCAGCGCCCGGGCGGCGGCGAACGACCTGCGCGGCGTCCTGGATTGGCTGGGGCTGGAGTTCGTCGGCGTGCCGAACGCCCGCCTGCGTCGCTTCTCGGCCGCCGCCAGCATCGTCGGCACGCCCGACGAGTTTCAGATCGCCGGATTCGACGTCACCGTCGACGGCACGCGGGCGACCGGCGGCCTTGCCTATGTCGATCGCGGCCGCCCGGGCGTCGGCCTGCGACTCGATGTCGGGCGGCTGAGCCTGGACTCGTACCGCCCGCCGGCGGCAGACTCGGCCTGGTGGAGCGCGCTCGCCGAGCGGCTGCCGACATGGCTGCAACGGTTTGACGCCAATGTCGACGCGACGGTTTCCGGGTTGACCGTCGGCGGGTTGATCATGCGCGATCTGCGCCTGGACGGCACGCTGGACGACGGCGCGCTGACCCTTCGCCAGGCGACCATCGGCGGCGTGGCGGGCGCTTCGATCGCCGTCGTTGGCTCGGTCGCGACCCTGGACCCGGTGGCCGGGTTGGACCTGCGGGTCGACCTCACCGCGCCGGGCGCCGGACGGCTCGCCCGCAGCCTCGGCATCGATCTGCCGGTCTCGCCGGCGCGGCTGGGTGCGCTGTCGCTGGCCGGCCGCCTGCAGGGGGACCGCCAGCAGGCGACGCTGGACCTCACCGCCGAGGTCGCCGGCGGCACGGTCCAAATGGGCGGCACCGTCATCCAGCCGCTGACCGACCCCGTGTTCGATCTGGCGATCCGCGCCACCCACCCGGATCTGGCGGCGCTGGCGACCCTGTTCGCGGACGACTACCGGCCGGTCGGGCCGCTCGGCGGGCTCGACATTTACGGCGAATTCGCCGGCACTGTGGCCGACCTGACCGTCGACAATATCCAGGGCACTGTGGGGCCGGTGGCGTTGGCTGGGAAATGCGCCATCGTGCTGGCCGGTCCCCGGCCACGGATCGAGGCGGAGCTGCGCGCCGGCGAGATCGTGCTGGACCCATGGCTGCAGACGCCGTCGCCGGCCGCGGCGGCGCGGCCGCAGGCGCGCTGGTCGCGCGAGCCGTTCGATCTGGCGGCGCTGGGCGACGTCGACGGCGCTCTGTCGCTCACATCCGCGGGCCTCGCGCTCGGCGGCTACCGGATCGGCGAACCGGCCCTGCGGGCGCGGTTGCAGGACGGCGACCTGGAGCTGACCGGGCTGACCGGACGGCTGTTCGGCGGTACGCTCGGCCTGTCCGGTCGGCTGGTGACCGGCGTCGACCCGCCGACCGGCGCATTGAACCTCGATCTGGTCGGCGCCAATCTCGCCGAGGCGTTGGGCAAGTCGTTCGACGTCCACCGGTTCGATGGCGGCCTCGATTTCGGCCTCGACATCGAGACCACCGGGTCCAGCGCGGCGGCGATGGTCGCGTCGCTCGACGGCGGCGGGCTGGTGGCGGTGCGCGACGGCGCGATCGAAGGGTTCGATCTGCGCGGCGTCAGCGACGGCCTGGAGGTCCTAGTCGACCCGCTGGCCTTCGTCGACGTGCTGGAACGACCGCTGAACAGCGGCACGACGTCGTTTGCCTCGCTGAACGCGACCTTTCGGCTGACCGACGGCATCGCCCGCTGGGACGATCTTCGCCTGGTGGCGGAGCCGGGCATCGGCCGCGGCAGCGGCACGGTCAACCTGCCGCGCTGGCAGGTCGACCTCACGACGGAGTTCGAACTCAGCCGGCTGCCGGCGGCGCCGGCTTTCGGCGTCCGCCTGATCGGCCGGCCCGAGGCGCCGGAGCGGGTGCTGGAGACCAGCGCCCTGCAGACCTTCATCGCCCGCCGCGCGGCCGACGCGCTGCCGCACCGCTTCGACGGCGATGCGGTGCCGCTCGAGGAGGCGACGCCGGCAATGGAGTAGACCGTGGCCAGGGTGAGAAGTGCGGGCTAGGTCTACCGCGAACCGCCCGTCGGTCTAGTTCGCCGGCCCGATCTTCTCCGGCCGGATTGATCTCGGCTTCGACTTCTCCACAGCGGCGGTCGCAAGGAGAGTGATTCGCAACCTGCGCATCGGTCTCTCCCTCCCCGATTGTCGTCGCGCCGGCCATGGCGCAGCCGAAATTTTCGTATCGATACGATCATAGATTGGGTCAATAATATTTAGGGCATTTTATGTTGCCATTTGTGGCTTTAGACGGTAAATCCGGAACGATACAAGACCTACGGATTAGGGCCCGCGGGCGGCGCGGAGCGATGCAAGGGGTCGAGACATGCGACGGTTTCCGGACGGGTTCCTGTGGGGGGCGGCAGCGTCGGCCTACCAGACCG